>NZ_DASQZC010000607.1:0-2660 GCF_035638895.1 Nostoc sp.
GGTGTTTGCTAGCCATATCTTTCTCAGCCTTATCACCGTAATCATTTTCACTTCGCACCTTAGCAGCAAATATAGTTTAATACTCATAAAATATCTTCTAATTAGTTAGGGATAATCTCAATTTTACATCTTCTCTTCCCTCTGCTTCCTTTGCGCCTCTGCGGTAGCCTGCGGCAAGCCGCTCATGCGTCTAAGTTTCTCCAAAACTTATATTGAAAATTGAACATCCTCATAAACCAAAGAAATAGGAAAGTGAAAATCAACACTAGTTAAATGAACTTCATCCTCCTCTTCATAAGGATGTAACTCCCAAATCCCTTTTTCATTTATACAAAAGCAATCTAAACTTATTTTTTCAGCATCAATGAGGACATATTCTTGTCAAGTCTGAATACGCCGATACTGCATAAATTTTTTGCCTCTGTCGTAAGCTTCTGTACTAGGAGAAAGAACTTCAACAACTAAACAAGGATACTGAATAAATTTAATCGCTTGCTTGTCTTTTGGATGACAACTCACTACAACATCTGGGTAGTGAAATGGCCCTTTCTGCGATACGCCTACTTTTGCATCTGCTATGTTGACACGACACGCCCCTCCCCGAAGGTGGCTTTTTAATGCCGAAGCCAAGTTGAAAGCTATATCATTATGGGGAATAGTACCGCCAGTCATGGCGAAGACTTCACCATTGATATATTCGTATTTAATCTCTTGATGTTCTTCCCATTCCAGGTATTCCTGGGGAGTCATATACTTTCCGTCTGGATTCGCAACCATAACTTCACCCTTTAAACATTACGTTCAACCGCGATAATTTCAGTATATTCATACTCGTTCGGACTTTGTTTTACCAAAGGATATCTTTCCCCACCTAACTCAATATAATCTTGTTCGCAATCCGGCTTAGAGGAATAATACGTAAGCACATATTCTCTACCAATTCTCTCTGTAATTTCTGCTTCAACTTCACCCCGCCACTGAGTCTTAGTAACTAAAACTATCAACTGATTCGCTAATTGGGGAATTGTCTTGGCAATGTGTCGCCGCGAATTTTCATCCAAACTGCCGAAGGGTGAATCCATCACAATTGGGAAAGTGCTACTATCGGGAATCATCATCATTTTTCGTTTCTCACTCCATTCCCTTACTTTGTCAATAATGCTGGCAATAAAAGATAAACTGAGAATTTGATTCTCGCCAGTGGATGCTGCAACTGGTGCTTCTATACCTGTGGTATTTTCTACTAATGTCAGTTCATATTTTTCACTAATTTTAGGAATGTATGGAGTTACAGAAATCTCTGTAAATATTTCTTGCACTCGCTTTTCTAGTTGCAGGCGAAATTGTTGTTCTTGACGATTTCTAACTTCCGTTAACCGTTCAATTGCATCTTGAGTGGCATTAATTCGTCGTTGTGCTAAAGTTTGCTTGTCTTCATTCAGCTTTTGCTTTGCAATTTGCTTATTTAAACCTTCAATTTCAGTTGTGAGTTGAGCAATTTGCTGCTGATTTGCACCCTGCTCTCGATTTAACTCATCAATTTTACTTTCAATTTCATCTAAGCGTTTTTGCAAACTGCTAATTTCTTCATTAGCATCTTTTCGCAACCGTTCTTGAATATTGTCTAAGTCTCCTTCAATTTGAGATATACTTTGCCTTAACTGATTAATCCTAGTTTGTTCTCTATCAACTTCTTCCCAAAAGCCTATTGCTTGCTTATCAATTTCATCTACTTGAGCGCTCATCCGAATTGCAGTTTCTTCCACCGCCGAGGAACCTGCTTTATTTAACCAAGTACTTACATGAGTATGAGAATGATTACCCTGTTGTAATTCTGCACCACAAATACAGCGTTCAGAATTGAGTAAATCATTCACAAATTCCCGCGAAATTCCTGATGTTAACTCGCCGCGCTGCTTCAAATCATTGATAATTCCTCGAAACTGGGATGTAGTTTCTGAGAGTAAAACGGTATAACCCCGCGCGGAAATAACTTTTTTCAGCGCTTCCTTCGTTTTTTTATATTCTTCTTGATTTGCTGCTTTCTGCGATTCTAAATCCTGCCATCTTTCTTGCAATTCCTTAGCAGCACTCAGTTCTCGCAAACGGTTACTTGTCTCTTTTTTAAAAGTTTGTTGATATTCTAACTCTTCTTTAATTTCAGTTTGTCGTTTCGTAATGCGTTCACGCTCTCGTTCTATCTTTTCTTGCTGTCGTAATAGCTGTTTCGTTTCAGAATCACCAATAGCTTTTAACTCATTTTCTAGAGTTTTTTTAGCATCTCCCAGATGTCTGATGGAACGGTTGATTACTTCTACACCCAAGAAAATTTTTGTAGCTTCAGCAATTTCAGCTTTTTTGTCAGAACGGACTATTTCTTCAATTCGTTCGCCGTCAAAGAAAAAATATTGATGTAGAGTAGCGGGTAAAATTTGATTAATTATATCGTCTGGTTGCTGAGTTGGTATATTCCATTTGCCATCATCTGCACCAACCCACATGGTTAATTGAGTTTTGCCAGCGTCAAAATCACCTTCATTTTTATAACCCCGACAGGCGCGTTTAACTCGATAGCGTTTACCTTCATGTTCCCAGCCAATCTCTACCCAACATTCTACAGTTTGACCTTTTTGAGCTTCTGCGATCGCACGCTTATTTAC
>NZ_DASQZC010000608.1:0-8348 GCF_035638895.1 Nostoc sp.
CGACTTTCAGCAATATTTGGTCGGGAGAACTTCCGCCAGCAGCAGTGCTGTTGCACACAAGAGATTGTAAGATTAATACTTTATCCGTTGGGACAGCCAGTGCTCTATCGTGTGTCTTTAGAGTGTCATTGCTTTCATAGCCGTATATTTGATCGTTTTCTGGAGTCCCAGCTAGATAGTTGTTTTCAGAGGGGCCATGGGTAGTTGCCATGTTTGTCACTCCCGGATAAATAAATGTTTCCACTGTATATCTTACCTAGCAATTACCACCACCAATGAGATTGATTAACAAATAAAACAAGGTGTTCTCCCGACCATTCACAAATTTTTTAACACCAAGCTCCAGTATTAACAGTGTCAGTATTGAGTTATCCTCTGTTTATCTACCGCTTTAGCTGCATCGCAATTATTTTCCAAGCCATAACGTCTAACAATTGGCGCAAAGGCAAATTCTGATAAACCAACAGTTTTTAACAAATAACCCAATAGAAATCTCCAAGTACCGTGATCCACGTTAGCCGCGATCGCTTCTGTATTGAGGGTAATTGATAATTCATAATTGATGGTTTCAAAGCAATTACCAATTGGCAATCTCAAATCTAAAAATCGCTACGACAATTAGCTGGGTTTTGCCACGAACTATAAAGCGTGTTTGTGGGCGCATTAGCCGTTAGTACAACTTCACCTTTAGCATTTATCATCCACCCTTGCGCTTCCACAATCGGCGCTGGACTAGAATTATTTGCCTGAGTTGAAACACTTGTACTAGAGTGGTTTTCACCCTTTGGCTTGAGAGCTACCCAATCTACTTTAACTACATCAAGAGCGAGAATGTCTTTGGTGGGGTTGGGTGGTAAGCCGCCGCGTCCGGTGATCGTAAAACTGCTTTCATTTTCACCAGGACGCACTTGACAAACTTGCGACACTTGAGTATCGACTGGTACGGCTGGTAAGTTGATTAAGCCACGGGTGGGGTCAACATTGAGCGTGTTGATTTCTACAATGCCGTTGAGGCCAAAATCTGAACTGGCGTTGATCTCACTTATTTTTGGATTTGGAGGCAACTTCGTGCGATCCTCTAGTCCATAGATGCCAGTGGCTTTGATTTGAATCCGACCCCCACTACCCTGATTGGCATTGGCAAGGATGTCGCTGTCTTCACCAGGGACGGCGATAATGAATGGGGCATTGATGTCGATATTACCGCCACTGCCATTGTTAGCAGCTGTAGTGGCGATCGCACTGCGGTTACGCATTAGTATAAAATCCCGCACCTCTAAACTAATATCCCCACCCTTACCCGATGCTGTTGTACCTGCGAGTTTTCCTTGAGTGTCCAGTGCGATCGAGTTAGCATAAACTTTGAGTAAGCCTGCATCCCCAGTTCCTTGACTGCTTACAGTTATGTCAGCCCCATTGAGGACATTTAATTCTCCAGCATTAATTGTGATGCTTCCCCCCAGTCCTGTAGACTCACCAGAAGTAGAAGCTGAAATTCTTGCTCGATCCTGAACAATCAATTGCCCAGTTTTTATGTCTAAGTTTCCGGCATCTCCACCACCTTCAGTCCCAACAAGTAAACCACTGCGTTTACCTATTGCCGAAGTTCCAATGAGTTTGATAGAGTCCGCACTCACAGACAACGTTCCACCGTTTCCCTGACTACGAGTGGAAGCTGAAACCTGCGCTCCATCTTGAACAATCAACTGTCCAGTTTCAATCTTCAATTCTCCGGCAGCTCCAGCGCCCTCTGTTACAGTAAACAAGCCACTGGGGTCATCTCCTGGCGAGGTTCCAATGAGTTTGATAGAGTCGGCAGTCACAAACAACTTTCCCCCCTCCCCAGTAGATTCTTTAGAAGTGGAAGCTGAAACCTGCGAGCCATCTTGAACAATCAACTGCCCAGTTTCAATCCTTAATTCTCCCGCAGTTCCAGAGGTTACTGTCTCAGTCGACAGACTGCTTCCTCCCAAGAGTTCTACTGACTCCAAGGCGTTCACCACTAATGTTGCTCCCGATTTTGAGCCTAGCGTATTAACCGTAATACTTGAACCATCGTTGAGTGTAACGCGCTTGCCCTGTACCTGGATACTGCCACCGCCTTCACCAGTAGCAATTACTCTAGATAGATTGGTAAGAGATACATTTGATCGCGCTACATTATCAGGAAAACTTAAGCGGAAATTGTTGTTATCAATGTTTAACCCTACCGTTCCTGTTCCTGCCAATCCTCCTAATTCGATTCGACCATCTGGAGCGCTCAGTCGCGCTCCTTCTAAATTCACATCGCCTCCCACTAACATTAAACTCTGACTTTTAGGAACCGATAGTAGAATTGTTTTATTGACTTGAATCGACTCAATAGGCTGAGATAGAATCTGATTGAATATAAATGCAGAAGGATTCACTCTCAGCAAGGGGTTAAGCCGATCGACGGGTGAAGTCATAGAAAATTCTCCACCACCTGGAAACTGCATCGCACTGGCTGTTGTGCCGATAAATGAACCGCCAATTCTTAATCTGGCATTTCTTCCAAATATGATGCCCTTGGGATTTATTAAAAAGAGATTAGCTTTACCTTGAGCTTGAAGTGTTCCCTGGATGTCAGAGCGGTTTCCCCCTGTAACTCGCACCAAAATATTGTTGATAGTATCGGCGTTACGGAAATCTACTATCTCCAGGTTATTAAAACTGAGGTTGCTGAAACTATGGAAGAGATTTGTATCGCCAACGGTTGTACCCCCTGTAATTTGGTAGGTTCTGCTGTTGGGTGACTCCACTTTAGTTCCCAAAGAGGGATCAGCAGTAACCTGAGCGGATGTGCGATCGCCTCCTTCTATGTCAATCGCACCCACTAAAATCACCAAGCCCGACAACCCTAAGTGGTAACCGCGACTGAACCAGGTTCTTAAACTCACTAAACTTGTCTCCTAACCCTTGAAAGTTACTTTATTGGAAGCTAAAACACCACTTTAGTAATACTTATGCGAACCTTTCCCCTTACCCCTCCCTTTGTAAGAAACTAGGACTTACGCACTGTACAAAATAACTATCTTGTGCATCAACCTAAATACGTTGTTTCAGACTTTTATCAATCACCTTTGATTGAGTGCGTAGGCGCAGCCCGCCGCAGGCATCGCTAAAATCTCATTGAAAAATCTAGCTATCAGCCTTGAAAACTCTACCCGTTATTTTGGCTTTTCTGTCAATGCGTAAGTCCTAGAAACTCTGCTAGCGGGGTCAGGTTTTTGATTACTAACTCTGTCAAACAAGCACTACAGTAGCTTGACTCCAGTCAAGGCCAGCAGATAACGAAGCTACATGCTGCACGTTGTTATAAAATAGAGCGCCAGTGTCTGGGTTATATGTCAAAAAATCAAAATTAGCAGATTCGTAAGCTGATATATTGTAATTTTTGCCAATACCAACGGCAGCTACTTTAGATCCGTTAGCTGATATATTGTCATTTTTGACAATATCAACGGCAGCTACTTTAGATCCGTTAGCTGATATATTGTCATTTTTCATAATACCAACGGCAGCTACTTTAGATGCGTTAGCTGATATACTGTCATTTTTGCCAATATCAACGGCAGCTACTTTTAAATAATTGCTGGATAGAGCATAAGCGGCTGATTTAAAACTAGCGGCAGTTATTTGAAAAATATTGCCCCTAACAGCATTAGTACCTGAGTCATGAAAAGGGATAGTTATTTCAATAATATCTTCGTAGACTGAAAAGTCTGTAATTGTATCAGTACCTCCACCTGAGTAATTCAGGACAAAGGTATCTCCACCACTACCACCAGTGAGAATGTCATTACCACTTCCTCCAACTAAGTGGTCTTCACCCCAGCCACCTATTAGAGTGTCATCGCCTCCATAGCCGTATATTTGATTACTTTCTTCAATCCCAACTACTAGATAGTTGTTTCCAGAGTCGCCGTCAATAGTTGCCACGTTCGTTACTCCTAGATAAATCAGTGTTTCCACTGTTAATCTTACCTAGCAACTAGCATCGCAGATAAGATGAGTTAAGAAACAAAACAAAGCACTCTCCCACTATTGACAAATTTCTTAACACCAACCTCTATTTATCCACCGTAGCTGCATCGCAATTATTTTTCCAAACTATAATGCCCAACAATTGGTGCAGAGGCAAATTATGACAAGTCCACGGCTGTTAACAAATCAGCCCAAGTGCATAAGTTTGTAAGTAACTATGGTAGATAAAGCCAAAAGGTCGGATACTCAGAGACTGTTAATGTAAAATTTACCTTGACAAAATTTATAAATCCTAACGAAAAAAGGTAAGGTGCGATCGCCACCTTATCCTTTCATATTTAAAACCGAACGGCAAAATGACAAACTTTTACGCCAACGCCAATTATTTAGAGATTATTCGGGTTTATTCCCTTCTGTTCTAATTTAGCTAAAAGTTCCTGAAGCTGTTGTTGTGTTTGCTCTAGTTGTCGCTGTTGCTCAACTGTCACTTCTTCTGGTGTTGAGTATCTATTACCACTTTCATCATACCAATACAACCATTCTCGCGTGATTCCTTGGTAGGTTCCCCGTTCACGTCCAATGCCTAAACCAATTTCTGGCATCCAGATTTTATCGCCTGGTTGTAAAATATATTCACCATTAACTAAACGATAAACTTCTAAACGCTGACGCTTACGACGTAACCGGGTTGGTGCATAAATGACATAATACAAAATGCCTAATTGGGCATAATCTGCTTTCTTTTGTTCGTATTCAAAATTGTAAGTTTGGGAAACAATTTCTAAGGATAAGATTGGGGAAATGCCATCTTCTTCCCAAAGTACATAACTAGAACGCCCATTTTCTCCAACAAAACGTTCTACACCCAAACTTAAAAACCCATCAGGGACAATGGCAGGTTTATTGATTGTATAATAAATTCCCATGTTGATCCCAAAGAACCAATCATCGCGGGTTTGCCAAATAGCAGCTAATATCGCTAACAATAAGTTGGGAATTAATATTTGCAGTTCGTTATCCACAGGCGTGTCATCAGAATCTGGTAATTCTGCTGATGAAGGTAGGCACTCTAATGGATTGTAGTTGAACATAAGCAGTTCTCAATCCCAATTGATAAATATAAACCTGTTTTACCATAGCTTTAGGGTAGCTCAAGCTGCACATAATACTTGGTGAGTTCGTTGCCCTTAATTTCGGTAAATCACTATACCTCTTGCATAAATGAGAAATAAAAAGTCTATCTTCTATTGAAGACTAAGTAAGGGTTGTAGTCTACGCTTAGTGAACTTGGGCTATAAGAAAAGAGAATTTATTCTCAGGCGGGGTAGGCAGGTGCAACATAAAACTCATCCTAAATACAGAAACTGTCCTGGCAACATCCGACTGAAGTGGCTCCCGTTAAGTCGGAAGTGGCTCCCGTTAAGACTGAAGTGACTCCCGTTAAGTCGGAAGTGACTCCCGTTAAGACTGAAGTGACTCCCGTTAAGTCGGAAGTGACTCCCGTTAAGTCGGAAGTGACTCCCGTTAAGACTGAAGTGGCTCCCGTTAAGTCGGAAGTGACTCCCGTTAAGTCAGAAGTGACTCCCGTCACGACTGATATCATGTCCGCTTGATTACTTACTAAACCACAAGAACCCCAAAGAGCCAAAGCTACGTTTCGTCTCCCCTCTACGGTGTACACACGAGTCGAAGTAAACTACGTATCTAGGCTTTGAGTGCAGGAGTCACTGAAAATTCATTTCTTTAGTTTATCTAAAGTCACATCTAAGTTATCAAATTACCTTTCTAAGATAGAAGCAGCAACTATAAGTTGCCATACACAACTAAAACCCAACTAACAGCTAGTGGCTGCGGAGAACGTAAAAATGGCTAAAGCGGCAGATTCTTTAGATTTATCTACCTACGATGCTACAGACAAATCCCTAGATCGTGATTGTACAACCTTATCCCGTCACGTCTTACAGCAACTTCAGAGTTTTTCGCCAGATGCACAAGATTTAAGTGCGCTGATGAATCGCATTGCCCTGGCCGGTAAATTAGTTGCTCGCCGCATGAGTCGTGCTGGTTTAATGGAAGGCGTTCTCGGATTTACTGGGGAAGTTAATGTCCAAGGAGAATCCGTCAAAAAGATGGATGTCTATGCCAATGATGTGTTTATCTCAGTATTTAAGCAAAGCGGCTTGGTCTGTCGCCTAGCTTCTGAGGAAATGGAAAAACCCTACTATATCCCTGAAAATTGCCCCATTGGACGCTACACTCTGCTGTATGACCCAATTGATGGCTCATCCAACACTGATAATAATCTCAGCTTAGGTTCCATTTTTGCCATTCGCCAACAAGAAGGAACTGATAGCGATGGTAAGGCAACTGACCTCCTCACCAACGGACGTAAGCAGCTTGCTGCTGGATACATTCTGTATGGGCCCTGCACGATGCTGGTTTATAGTATAGGTAAGGGCGTTCATTCCTTTGTCCTTGATCCCAGCTTAGGAGAATTTATTCTCACAGAAGAAAACATTCGGATTCCTAACCACGGTTCTGTTTACAGCGTGAATGAGGGTAATTTCTGGCAGTGGGAAGAATCAATTAGAGAATATATCCGCTACGTTCATCGCACAGAAGGCTACAGCGCTCGTTATAGCGGCGCAATGGTGAGCGACATCCATAGAATTTTAGTTCAAGGTGGCGTGTTTCTCTACCCAGGCACAATTCAAAACCCAGAAGGTAAATTGCGCTTGCTTTATGAAACTGCTCCTCTAGCCTTTTTGATTGAACAAGCAGGTGGTCGCGCCACTACAGGACTGATGGATATCTTGGATGTAGTGCCGAAAAAATTGCATCAACGCACACCTTTAATTATTGGTAGCAAAGAGGATGTAGCAAAGGTGGAGTCTTTTATTCAAAACGGACACTAGCCAACCCCTAGGGAGAAGTCAAAAGTCAAAAGTCAAAAGTCACTCATGCTTTAATTTTGGTCTTTCTGGCTGTAATGAAATGGCTGCTGACATGTACTAGTGTAAAAAGGCACGATTTAGGAGCAAATAAAGCTTGTAAATAAAGCTTTTTAAACTTTTTCAAATGGATAGTTATTTTTGCCATGCTGCACTAGAAGACGGTAACAAGAGGATCAAGGATGCGTCTAGCATCTGGCATTAATTAAAAGTTAATCATGGTGATTTAGGATTGGCGATGCAGAATAGCACTTCTTAAAGATGTATTAAAAATTATCTCAGCTGGCCGATGCGATAAGTGATTGGCAACGCCACAATTCAAAAGTAACCATCAAATTTTGATGGGTTTTGCCAATTTACTTAGAAACATCACTATACAGGAGTGAAACAAATTAGAGCTATGTCTACCAATCATTTACTAGAAATTAACCAATACGGTCAAAGTATCTGGATGGATAATTTGAGCCGTGACATTATTCAATCAGGCGAACTTAAAGACCTGGTTGAAAATCAAGGTATTTCTGGGATTACCTCTAATCCAGCTATATTTGAGAAAGCGATCGCAGGTAATGTCATTTATGATGCTGATATCGAAACCGCAGTTCGTGCTAATTTACCCACAGACAAAATTTACGAATCGCTAGTTTTTGCAGATATCCGTTACGCATGTGATATTTTACGCCCTGTTTATGAAGCCTCGAATAGACTAGATGGTTATGTGAGTATTGAAGTCCCACCAACTATCGCCCATGATACTGAAGCAACAATAACCGAAGCTCGGCGCTATTTCCAAGAAGTTGGTCGGGAAAATCTGATGATTAAAATTCCCGGTACAAAGCCTGGTTTGCCAGCAGTGGAGCAGGTAATAGCCGAAGGGATGAATGTTAATGTTACGTTGCTGTTTTCTGTAGAAAGCTACGTAAACACAGCTTGGGCTTATATTGGTGGCTTAGAAAAACGGTTGGCTGAGGGCAAGGACATTAGTACAATTGCTTCAGTCGCCAGCTTCTTCCTCAGTCGGATAGATAGCAACATTGATGCCAAAATAGATGCTAAGTTGAAAAAAGGCGTTGATGATATTTCCGTGGAAGCAAGGCTAAGAGCTGTTAAAGGAAAAGTAGCGATCGCTAACGCTAAAATAGCTTACCAAGAATACAAGAAAATTATCGAGAGCGATCGTTGGAAAGCCTTGGCAGAAAAAGGGGCCACAGTACAACGGCTACTTTGGGCTAGTACTAGCACCAAAGACCCCAGCTACAACGATGTGATGTATATCGAAGAGTTGATTGGGCGAGATACCGTTAACACCGTACCACCAGCGACGATTAAAGCTTGTGCCGATCATTGTAACGTAAGCGATCGCTTAGAAACAAATGTAGATAATGCTTACAC
>NZ_DASQZC010000609.1:0-10461 GCF_035638895.1 Nostoc sp.
TGATGCACGCAAACAAGCAGCAGCCGATGCCGCCCAACGTATTCAAGAACTCGGAGAAGTTAATCAGGACGAGGAAGGCAAGCTGACCGAAAATAGTGACACACGCGGTAGAGGCCCAGGAATGCTTTAATTACAACAATCTTTTTTGCTGGGTGTAATTACACACACGTGAGAAGGCTAAATAGGCGGTTTGTAGAGACGCAATGATAATTGCGTCTCTACTTATTTATATATGGGCGAAATAGAGGCGAATAAAGCGCAACCCGTCATACAGTTAGTATCATAATTTTTTATCTTTTGATACATTGGGCTTGTAATAACTTGTGGTAGCCCATATCAGAACAAAAGCCCCTAGTTATCATATATTCATTTAACCACAGCAAGACTTATTCAAAAAAGTAGGAAAAGTAAGAAAAGTAGGATGTTTTATATAAACCCTTGATTATGCTGTTGATAGGTTGTAAATTGATGCATAATTACACAGTCAATTCACAAATTCAGGTTTTGGTTAAGCAATTAAGTTTAACAGGCAATAGCTTTCCCAAAACAAGAGAATGAAGAAAAGGGCAACGTAAAAGTAAAAACTCAGCTTGAATACTGTGTAACTACTAAAGCGATAAATAATTTTTGCTATTTCCTAGTTTCAAAATTCAAAACTGTTTAATTATTTTGGAATTTTGCATTTTCAAAGAAGTCTAAGCCTTGGTTTTAACCGTTCATAACTAGGCTAAATTTGTTAATGGTTTTGAGTTTTCAAACATCTTCTTTACTTTCAATAAACACATTCTAATTTTTGAGAAAAAGTCCACAAAATATGACATTATCTAACATTGCAATTACTTCTCTAACTCCCACTGTTACTGAAAGTGGCAATCGTGGTACTTACCGTATTAGTCGCGATCGCACGGCTGGCAATTTAACTATTAAACTCAACATTGATAGTAGTAGTACAGCGCTTGATGACTACAATCTTAGCGGCAACAAAGTTACAGTCACTGGAAATACTGTTACTGTAGTAATTCCTGATGGAAAAAACTTTGTTGACATTAATCTGACTGCGATTGATGACATTCAAGCCGAAGCCGATGAAACAGTAAAACTTAATCTAGCAGCTAATGCTACCTATAATATCGATACCGCAAAAAATACAGCCACTGTTACTATTAGCCGTAACGATACAGTAGTAATTAACACCAATGACAAAGGTGAAGGGTCATTAAGACAAGCGATTGAAAATGCCAACGCTTTTGCTGGGGCTGACACAGTTAGCTTTGCTGAAACTGTATATAATGATGTCTTCCCAGATGCGATCGCGCTGACATCTGGAGAATTAAATATTACCGATGATGTCACCATTCAAGGAACGGGAGCGAAAAACTTAAGCGTCAGTGGCAACAATACCTCCCGTATCTTCAATATCTCTGGAACTCAAACAGATGCAAATATTGATGCGATTACCCTTACCGATGGGAATGGAGGCACGCAAAATGGTGGTGGTATCTTAGTTAATAGTGGAAATACCCTGAACTTAAATAATAGTGTACTTTCCAACAATACAGCCGCTCGCGGTGGAGCTATATCCAACACAGGTACAGCGACCATAACTGACAGTACCATCGATGGCAACCAATCCGCCGTCAGTGGTGGTGGGATCTATAATTTCGGCACAATTACAGTAATCAATAGTACCTTTTCTAATAACATAGCCAACGCTAACGGTGGCGCTCTCACTACTGTAAATACAGCTAGCATAATTAACAGCACAATCTCTGGCAACCAAGCCAACTCTTCTGGCGGTGGAGTAACAAACTCAGCTTTGCTCATTATAAGTAACAGTACCATTGCCAACAACACGGCAGATGCTGACAACGATAGTGCTGGCGATGGTGGAGGAATTTTCAGATTGGGTGGCACGGTTACTGCATCCAATACCATCATTGCCAATAACAAAGATTTAGGTGGTGAAGCGCCCGATGTATTCGGCAATATTACAGGCAATGCTAACAACCTGATTGGCGCTACGGCTGGGGCTTCTGGAACTATAGGCACTGGCAGCGATATCGTCAACCCCAACCCCGGATTAGCCCCCCTAGCTAATAATGGTGGGACTACTCAAACCCAGGCTTTACTAGCTACTTCACCAGCCGTCAACGCAGGTAATAATGCTTTTATTCCTAATGGTGTCACCACCGATCAACGAGGTACAGCATTTGATCGCAGCAAATTCGGGACAGTGGACATCGGTGCTTTTGAAGTACAGGAGCCGATTGTCAGTCTCAGTGCAGCTGCTGCCACTGCTACAGAAACAGGAATAGCAGGAACTTACCGTGTTAATCGCATTGGCACTGCCAGTAACTTAACTGTCAAACTCACTATTGATAGCAGCAGTGCTTCTGTGAACGATTACACTCTTAGTGGCGGGAACATTAAGCTTTTTGGTAATACTCTTAGCGTTGTTATTCCTAATGGGCAAAGCTTTGTTGATATCAACCTTGCTGCTATTAATGACTTGGCAGCTGAAGCTGATGAAAGTTTAAAACTGAATCTAGCTCCCGACGCTGCTTATAGTATTGATACAACCAACCCAACCGCCACCGTTACTATTGCTCGTAACGATACCACCGTCACCAACATCAACGATCGCGGCGAAGGGTCGTTGCGACAAGCAATTGAAAATGCCAATATCTTTACTGGGGCTAATACGGTTGATTTCGACACGAAAGGAAAATTTGCCACAGCCCAAACCATAACCCTAACTTCTGGGCAGCTCAGAATTACAGATGATATTAGTATCTCTGGAACAGGAGTCGAGCAACTAACAGTCAGTGGTAATAATGCCAACCGTGTTTTGAGTATCTCTGGAACGGGAACAGATGCCAAAATTGACGGCTTAACCATTGCTAATGGCAATGCCAAAACAGCAGATGGAGGTGGCATCTTAGTTAATCAGAATAGTAATTTAGTCTTAACTAACAGCGCTATTGAAGGCAATCGCGGCAACCTTGGAGGTGGAATAAATATCCTTGGTACAGCTACTGTTATCAACAGCACTCTCTCTAATAACCAAGGTGATGCAGGCGGTGGCATCTTAAACTCAGGTACAGCTACCGTCATTAATACTACCCTATCGGGCAACCAAGCCAGAGTCTTTGGGGGCGGCGGTATCGGCAACTTAGGGACAGCCACCTTGATTAACAACACCATTACCAACAATACGGTGGTGGCTAATTTTAATAGTACTTTTGGCGGTGGGGTTGAGAACTTCTTTGGTGGCACACTTGCTGTCAAGAACACCATTATTGCTGGGAATATTAACAACAATAATCAAGCGGCTGATGTGTCTACTGATAGCGACATTGCAGGTAATGCCAATAATCTAATTGGTAGTACTGCCGGAGCATCAGGAACAATTGGTACAGGTAGCGATATTACCTTTGCCGAAGCCGGAATTACCAACATAAACCAAGTTATTAACCCCATTTTGCAAAATAATGGTGGCACTACAGCTACTTACGCTTTAGTTCCCACTAGTATTGCGATCAATGCTGGTAATAATGCTAATCTCTCAACAGATACAACTGATTTAGATGGAGATGGCAACACTACTGAATCCATCCCTTTTGACCAACGAGGTACTGACTTTAACCGCTTTAAGTTTGCTACCGTAGATATTGGTGCTTATGAATCTGATACTGTTTCTAGTAGTGGCGGTCAAAAAGAGTTTATCGTACCCCGTAGGGAGGGAAGCCATACTATTCTTAATTTCGGGGGTGTAGGCAGAGGTAGTAATCCTTCCGCAGCTACTATTGCCGAAGTGGATACTATTAAATTCCAAGGAACTGGCTTGACAGCCCGCAATCTACTTCTAACTCAATCTGGCAACAATCTAGAGGTTACATTTGAAGGAGTTGCTGAGACTGATACCAAAGTTACCTTACAAAACTTTGCTCTGGAAAACTTGGATAACCTTTCCACATCAACTGGCAATCTTGTATTTGATGGACAAACTAGCATAAGCGACAACTTTGATGTCATTAATGCCGATTTGACTCAAACTGGCATTTTGAAACGCAACACAGTCACGTTCTTCAATGATTTTTCCAACAATATTAAGGCTCTTGACAACTCTAACGATGTTATCAATGGTCAAGGTGGGAACGACATTATTGATGGACGTAACGGTGATGATTTGCTGCGTGGGGATCTAGGCAATGATACCCTGATTAGTGGTGCAGGTAATGACATTCTTGTTGGCGGCGCTGGCAATGACACTCTTACGGGTGGAACAGGTTTTGATCAGTTTATCTATCAAGCTTTTAGTGACAAAGGAACCAGTGGTGACACCATCACTGATTTCAATTCCGGCCAAGACAAGCTAGTGTTAACTAACTTGTTTGATAGCCTGGGCTACGATGGTAGCAATCCTATTACTGATAGCTACTTGCGTTTTGTTTCTAGTGGTGTCAATACTCAAGTTCAGATTGATACAGATGGAATAACATCTACCCAAGGGTTTAGCTTATTGGTGAATTTGAATAATGCCTCCGCTAACTCTTTAGTTATTGGCAGTAACGTCTTGGTCTAGAACTGGCTATAAGGTGATAGCAAGACATACTCAAACATACTTTATATAACCAGTAGAAGATGTGGAAGATATAACAATTTTCTCTTATATCTTCCATGCTCTTTGATAATGTGCTGCTTATTGGCGGCGTTAATAACATTAGCAAGGGTACAACATACAGAAAACAACTTAGTAGGAAATTAACAACTAATTTCTGTTTTTATTAGGTAAATATAAATAGCTATGATTAACGATTTATTTTCTCCATCTTCTGTAGAAGAAGCAACTTTAATTCACCTACTAAACTATAGGGTGCTAAAACAACCAAATCAGGTGCCATATACCTTTTTAGTAGATGGAGAAGCAGAAAAAGTTAGCTTTACTTATGCAGAATTAGATCAAAAAGCCCGTAAACTAGCAGCGTTACTCCAGAGTAGGAAAGCTTTTGGAGCAAGAGCGTTACTTCTTTACCCCCCTGGACTAGAATTTATAGTTGCTTTTTTTGGATGTTTGTATGCAGGTGTCATTGCTGTACCCGTGTACCCACCACAAGGTAAACAAAGGATGACAAGGGTAAAGGCGATCGCAGCTGATGCACAGGCAACTTTTGCACTCAGCACCACATCTATAATTACCAACTCTGCACAAAGCATCGAACAAGAAGCAGAATTAGTAGCCTTGCAATGGATAGCAATCGATGAGATTAGCAACAATTTAGCAGATGATTGGTTTTTGCCAGAAATTAACCACAACTCACTAACACTTCTCCAGTACACTTCTGGTACAACAGGCAAACCAAAAGGAGTGATGGTAAGTCATGGCAATTTATTACATAACTCTTATTTAATTTATAAATCTTTTGAACATACAGCTAACAGTCGCGGAGTAATTTGGCTACCTCCTTACCACGATATGGGGCTAATTGGTGGAGTGTTACAGCCTGTATATGGTAGCTGCTCAGTCATTTTGATGTCGCCAGAGTCATTCATACAAAAGCCTTTTCGCTGGTTAAAAGCTATTTCCGACTATCAAGCCACTACTAGCGGCGGCCCCAATTTTACTTATGACTTGTGTATTGAAAAGATTACTCCCGAACAACGGCAACAGCTTGATTTGAGTTGTTGGGAAGTAGCTTTCAATGGTGCTGAACCTGTACGTGCGGAAACTATAGAGAAGTTTGCCACCACCTTTGCAGAGTGTGGCTTTAGAAGGAGTGCTTTTTACCCCTGCTACGGTATGGCGGAAACAACTCTAATTGTGTCTGGGGGTTTAAAAGCAGCTCCACCAGTGATTCACTTTGTACAAGATCAAGCTTTAAAACAGAATTTAATTGTAGATGCTACCTCTGAGACAGAGAATAAAGCGATCGTTGGTGTTGGTCACAGTACCCCTAACCAAAAAATTGCGATCGTGCCTTGCACGGCTCCCTCTGGGAGCATCGCCAATACAGAGTCTTTAACCCAGTGTCCCGATGGACAAGTCGGAGAAATTTGGGTTGCAGGATCGAGTGTAGCCATTGGCTATTGGAATAAACCCGACGAAACGCAGCAGATTTTTCATGCTCAACTTCAAGATTCAAAAGAGGGGTCTTATCTCCGCACGGGAGATTTAGGATTTTTGCTCAATGGCGAACTATTTGTCACAGGTCGCCTAAAAGACATGATAATTATTCGGGGACAAAATTATTATCCCCAGGATATCGAGTTAACAGTTGAAAACAGCCATCCAGCGCTACGGCCTCATTGTGGAGCAGCATTTTCTCTAGAAATTGCAGGAGTTGAACAGCTAGTTATTGTTCAAGAGGTAAAGCGGACTTACTTACGTAACCTGGATGTTTTGGAGGTTATAAAAGCCATACGTCAGGCAGTATCTGAAGAATATCAGTTGCAAGTCTATGCGATCGCCCTGCTGAAAACTGCAACTATCCCGAAAACGCCGAGCAATAAAATTCAGCGTCAGGCTTGTCGTATTGGTTTCTTGAATGGAAATTTAGATATTGTGGGAGATTGGATTGCCAATCTTGCACAAATAGATTTATTAAAACTGCAAACAGAAGTAAAAGAGCTTCGCCAACAAACACACAATTCAGATATTAATCACTCTGAAAAACTAGCTTTGACAGAAGCAGAAATTCAAAACTGGTTAATTTCTCATTTAGCTTTATACCTAAAATTACCCCCTGATGGAATAGATATTCAAGAGTCTTTTACTTCCTATGGTTTAGATTCAGCAGTGTCAGTCAGTATGACAAATGAATTAGCTCAATGGATAGGTTGTGAACTGGCAATTACTCTTTTTTGGGAATATCCTAACATCAAAATCCTATCGGAGCATTTAGCAAAAGAAAGTCAATTATTAGTATTATTGGCTTCTCCAGATATTATTTAAAGTAAAATCTATAAAATCAAACCAATTTCTAATATGAGCCAAGAAGTTATTAATACTAATAATAGCAAAAAAATAGAATCAATTAAATTAGAATACAATATTTTTGCTCCTGAATTTAATGCTAATCCTTATCCAACCTATCATCGCCTCCGCTCAGAAGATCCAGTACATAAATACTTGATTGGCGGTGATTGGTTCGTCACTCGCTATGCTGATATCAAAGCAGTTTTGAGAAGTGGGTGTATTCGTACTGATGATAGACCAAAATTAATCAATGAAAGAAGCAAATATCTTAAAAACAAGGAGAAAAATTTGGATACTCTGGCTTATACTACTAGCAAATTTTTATTTTATATGAACCCGCCAGATCATACTAGATTACGTGGATTGCTAGTTAAAACTTTTTCTCCCATAGTTGTTGAGCAGATGTGTCCTTTTGTTCAGGAAATTGTAGATGAATTGCTAGATAAAGTTAGACATCAAGGGAGTATAGACATTGTTGCCGATCTTGCCAGTCCGCTTTCTGTGAAAGTTATTAGTAAACTTTTGGGGATACCAAAAGAAGCTCAAAACCAGCTACATCAGTGGACTAATGTATTGTCTCGGATTTTAGATCCATTGGTATCACTAGAAGAATATCAAAAAATGAATCAGGCTACGCAAGAGATTCAAGACTATTTACGTAGTTTGATTCATGAACGAGAAAAAAATCCCCAGCAAGACTTGATTAGTAGTCTAATTACAGTTCAAGAGCAAAGTGATAAATTAACTCAAAAGGAAATATTGGCAGTTTGTACATTATTATTTGGTGCAGGAGAAGAAACTACAGGTAATACAATAGGTAACGGAATGCTGGCATTGCTCAATCACCCTGAACAAATGGAACACCTGAAAAGAGAACCAACAAAAATTCAAAGTGCGGTAGAGGAAATCATTCGCTACGATAGTGCAATTCAGATGATTACCCGGATTGCTACTGATGATTTAGAAATAGGCAATCAACGAATTAAAGCAGGTGAAAAGATCGTTTTGTGCTTAGGTGCTGCTAATCGAGATCCTGCCCACTTTCCTAACCCCGATCAGTTAGATATTAACCGAGAGCAGAATCATCACGTTGCTTTTGCCGATAATATTCATTATTGTCTGGGAGCTGCGTTAGCACGGCTAGAAACTCAAATTGCTATTAATACACTGATTCAAGAACTTCCTAATTTAAAGCTAGCTATGGATAAATTAGAGTGGCGAAAAAACATAGCCATCCGTGGCTTAAAAGCTCTAAAATTAAGTTTTAGTATTAACTAATTTTTTTGCAGGTTTTAGTAAATATAGTAGATAGTAAATGGAACCAATTAAAGATAATAATCAAATCTCAGAAAAGGAAAAAGTTTTTAAGTTTAATCCTTATGACCCATCCTTTCAGGCTAATCCCTATCCCATTTACCATAAACTTCGTTCTGTTGAACCAATACACCAAAGCTTCAATAATATGTGGGTAGTTACTCGCTATGCTGATGCTAAGGCAATTTTACGAGACTCTCGCTTTTGTGTTAATAAAATGCCAAACCACGTTAAATACAAAAGCGATTATCTGGGTAATTTCAATACACTTGCACAAGCTATTAGTAAATGGTTAATATTTCTAGACCCGCCAGAACATACTAGATTGCGAGGATTAATAAGTAAAGCTTTTTCTGCTGCTACTGTTAAAAGTTTATATTCCCAAATTCAACAAATCACAGAGCAGCTAATTAGTAAAATTCGACATCAAGACCACATGGATATAATTGCCGATTTTGCTTGTCCTTTACCTTGTAATGTGATTTGCACAATTTTGGGAGTACCTGTTGAAGATTGGTATAAGCTATATTATTGGTCAGATAAATTGTCTGAGATTTTAGATCCACTCAAGTCATTGGAAGATTATGAGCAGATGAATAAAGTGGCCTTAGAATTTACAGATTACTTTAAGGGCTTGATTGCTCAACGTAAAATAAATCTACAACAGGATTTATTGAGTGCTTTGATAGCAGTTAAAGAGCAGAATAACAAGCTCACGGAAGAAGAAATTATTTCCATCTGTATGTTACTTTTTCTAACTGGTGAAGAAACAACAGTCAATCTCATAAGTAACGGTATGCTTGCTTTGTTGCGTCACCCAGATCAAATGCAACAAATAAAGACACAACCTATGCTTATTCAAGGTGCTATAGAAGAAATACTGCGTTATGACAGTCCGATTCAGATTACTACACGAGTAGCAAATCAAGATGTTCTTTTAGATAGTGTAACTATTCAGTCTGGTGATAAAGTATTGGTTGTATTGGGGGCTGCAAATCGAGATCCTGCACAATTTCCTGAACCAGATCGTTTTGATATTACGCGAGTTAATAACAATCACTTAGCTTTTGCTGATGGTATTCATTCTTGTTTGGGTGCAGCATTAACGCGGCTAGAAGCTGAAATTGCTATTAATGCTCTTGTGCAATTACCTGATATACAGTTGTTACAAGAAGAGGTTGAATGGCGAAAAAAAATTCCTTTTCGGAGCTTAAAATCTCTTCCAGTTACCTTCAAGGCAATGAACATAACATAATTAAATAAAAAATGTTTTACGAAACTATTATTTTTAGATTTATACAGAGTCTAGAATCAAACTGGTTCCTCATTAAAGAGGAGTTTGATAGACTGCAAGACAAGGATTCTATTCCTTGGCAAAAAGAGTTTCTTTATAACAAAGGCTGGGATATTTTTACTTTGTATTCTTTTGGAAAGAAATTAGAAGATAACTGCCGCTTGTGTCCAGAAACAACAAAATTAATAGAAGCTATTCCTGGAATGACCACAGCAACTTTTTCTTCCCTTGCACCTGGAACTCATATTCTACCTCATGAGGGATATATAAACACTGTACTCCGTTGTCATTTGGGTTTAATTGTTGCTGATGACTGTGCGATACGAGTGGGGGATGAAACAAAAACTTGGGAAGAAGGCAAGTGCTTAGTTTTTGATGATACAGTTGAGCATGAGGTTTGGAATCGCAGCAATATCTCCAGAATAGTTTTATTGATCGATTTTAAAAAGTCTCAGTTTTCAAAGTTACCTTAAATATTGAATTTAAGTGGGAATGATGCAATTTGGTTAGATATGTGAATGAGTGAATTGAGAGAAATCAATTCAAAATTCAGAATTAAAAAACTTCTGCCTCCTCTTTTCCGATGCCTATTCATTCAATGATCAGTGGTTCAAATTCACGATCATGCCATTGCCTCTGATACCATTCGGAAACCAAGGGACGCACAATAAACTTAGGCTGTCCATCGCCTTTAACGTCAATGCGTAAACCTGAGTAAGGTCGCCGCTTCTGAGAACCTTGACCATTGCGACCAATGAAGAGATGCGATCGCGCCACTAATCTATTTTCCTCCATCAAATCTGCTCCCTCAATCCGTTGGCGGCGCAAACTAAACCCGCTACCGCCACAAACAATCCAGTGGATATGAGAATCAGCG
>NZ_DASQZC010000610.1:0-5927 GCF_035638895.1 Nostoc sp.
AGGAGTCAATTCACGCGGTGGTTTTATATCCTCGTCGCTATCAGCCCAATACAGACCACTGTGGGGATATTCCCGACCAATACAATCCAGCACTAATTGAGCATATTGTGCTGCGATCGTTTCATTAATCTCCAAATTATCCAGTGGCATGGTCAGCCCCTTCTCTGCGAGACGCTACGCGAATGGGGAAGTCAAAAGTTAATAATTTTGAACCCCATAAATAAATTTAGGGGCTTTCTCGGCGCGGATAGCTTAATAAAAGCGTAGCGTTTTTTTAATGCAGACGAACGCATTAACATTGCATCGGGATGCATTGGCATTGCATCGGGATGCATTGGCATTGCATCGGGATACATTGGCATTGCAGGGCGACGCATTAACATTGCATCGGGATGCATTGGCATTGCAGGGCGATGCATTAACATTGCATCGGGATGCATTGGCATTGCGGGGTATTGGCAAATTTAATTCGCTACGAATTAACCATCACTTGTACTTCAGGTTTTACTTTAGCTTCTCCTTCCAGAAATTCAGCCACTTGAGCCTCAATTTCATCCCGGACAATTTGGCGATACTCCAAAAAATGCTCAATTTGGGCACAAACAGCTAAGTAGCTACTCACTCCACCCGGATTATGCTGAAACATGTTCCACAAGTTGCGCCAGAATTGCCACCGCGTTTGACGACGTACACCTTGGCGCCAGCAAATGATTAGAAACGCTCTGAGTACTTTCCAGTTCAATGGTTTCTTGGCAGCTTTGCCCTTTTTCGGGTAGGTTGCTTCGCCCAAAAGCCGGAAGTGTTTGTATGTACGCTCCAAAAACCGTTCTGGCTCATACAAATCACAGAATGCCTGCACATATTCACGAGCAATGTCTTCTAACGGTCGAGTTGGGACAAAGTTCATCAACGTAGTTTGGTTGATGTTGGCTGATTTATTGCGGAGTCGTCCTTCCTTTTCTAATCTATGCCAAAGCGCTGTATCTGGAAGCGCTTGCAGCATACTAAATAAGGCTGTGGGAATTGCTGTTTGCTCGACAAACTTGACAATTCGTGCGCCGGCTCCTACTTTCTCGCCATCAAATCCAATGATAAAGCCTGCCATAACTCGCAACCCTGAGCGGGTAATCCTATTCACCGCATCACTGAGGGAGTCTCTGGTATTCTGGTATTTCTGAGTGAAAGTAAGACTTTCTTCGTCGGGGGTTTCAATTCCCAGAAAAACGGCTCCAAAATTACACGCTACCATCAAATCCATCAGTTCTTGATCTTGGGCTAAATCAA
The DNA here is from genome assembly GCF_035638895.1 of Nostoc sp. GTDB lineage: Bacteria > Cyanobacteriota > Cyanobacteriia > Cyanobacteriales > Nostocaceae > Nostoc. Next base: position 1,285 of record NZ_DASQZC010000610.1, read on the forward strand.
CTGAAGCTTCTGTGGCAAAGGAAAAGGGATAGTTATGTTCTACCATCCAGGGCAGAAGGGACTTCAAAAATAATTTGACATTCCGCTTATTACCGATGAAGTTGTCATCCACCATGAAAATACTGCGTCGCCAACCCAGTTTGTAGAGATAATTTAGCTCTGCTAATAATTGCTCTGGGTTTTTGGTGCGGGGTTTGCGACCATATAGCACAATAATGTCGCAGAATTCACACTGGAAGGGACATCCACGCGAAAATTGCACCGACATCTCCGCGTAGGCTTCAAACTCTAGCAAATCAAAGCGAGGAGTTGGAGTGTTGGTAACATCTGGTTTTTCACCGCCAGAGCGAAAAATGCCTGTGCGATCGCCCCGTACGATCGCTGCTACAAATAAGGGTAGGGTAATTTCCCCTTCATCCAATATCAAGTAATCTGCTCCGGCGGATGTCATTTCATCTGGTAGCGCTGTCGGGAAAGGGCCACCCACAGCTACCCGCTTACCTCTTTGTTTTGCTTCTAATATCTGAGAAAGCAAATCCTCTTTTTGGACAATCATCGCCGACATAATCACCAAATCTGCCCAAGCCCACTCTTCTTCCGTACAGACGCGAACATTTCGGTCTACTAACTTATACTCCCATTCTTGAGGTAATATCGCAGCTACAGTTACCAAGCCTAAAGGCGGTAGCATTGCTTTACGGTCTAATAAAGCCAGTGTTTTTTCAAAAGACCAAAAACTTTTTGGAAAACGGGGGTATAGAAGTAATACATTCATATTTGACCCTTATAAAGCTTCATCTTAACTGCTGGTTAAATTTACATACAACTTAGCCACTCTGACAACATATTAGAGCAGCTTTTGTATCCAGTAGCTATAACCTCTACTATGACTGATTTAGACAAAGCAATATTTTTTAAGGGCAATTATCACTGACACTGCCGTAGGAGGGGAGGTAAGTCCTAATCTTGGGCGAAAATCCAAGTTTAGGCACTCCCCCGTGATTACAGAAGCCCCACCCTCAGCTTTATGCTAGGTGAGGTAGTTCACCCTATTACTCCTGAAAGCGGGTGCAGTATTGTTAAATGAAAGCTATGCTTAGTTTCAGCTTTCAGATACCGTTCTTGTAAAGGTTGCCACTTCTGCCACGACTGGTAGCGATTTTCAGTTAACAAGGCAGCAAGAGTAGGGAGTTCAGTCTGGATTTCTGACTTGAAGACATCTGTAAGCCAGTCAGTTAAGACATCACTATCTTGCATCGTACCCAAAATTTCTTGGATATTTTTCACTTCTGTAAGATAAGCTTCGTAAGACTCGCCATATAAGTCAGTAAATAATTCCATCTGGTAACGTAGACGTTTTGCTTCTTTTCGCAAACTGTGAATAATTTCACCTTCTCTGGCTAATTGTTTTTCTATCTTTTCTGGTTTCCAGTTATTCTGGATTTTCACTTCTGATTCCAAAAATTCAGTGCCAACCAGCCAAGCCGGATGCAGTAAAAAACTACTCACTTCTGGTAAAAGTAAATCTGGTAGTACCTGCTGAATGGTAAAAGATGCCAAAGGTTGATAACTAGGTTTCTCTAACCACTTATCTAATGCATCTTTTAGAGACTTGTAAGATTCATTTTTTAACGTTTTTTGTACGCTTGATTGTACATCTTCACGTTGTCTAGCTAAAGCGTTGAAAGCTGTTTTTAGAGATTCTTGCTCTTTGCATGGTAAGTTTGGTTTGTAATCGTTTTCCAAACTTTCTTTAAGTACGTCTAAATCTCTCAGGCTACCAAGACGACGGGCTATTTTACCAATATTTTTATCGTTGACTGGTTTCGGCAGATCCACCGCTAGCCCAAAGCTAGTTACACATGTTCGTAAGCGACGCATTCCCACTCGCATTTGGTGCAACGCTTCTGGATCTTCATCTTTCTTTACTGATTTTTCCCACTTCAAGGTTTTCTTAAAGTGTTTTTCAATCGCTTCGTAGGCGTAGTCCCCTAGAGTTTTTACCGTGGGTTGTGTGGCTAGTTTCATAATTGATCTTAGATGAGATTACCTTATGAGGTTATTGAATAATAACATTAGTTAAAAATTTGTATCTACTAGTTTTTATGTTTTTTATTCAATGATTATTATCAAGTATGCTAACAAGCATTAATACTTGCATCCTCTTTAAGAAACATCCAATATCTATCAAAGGTCTAAAGAGCAGATTCATCCCAAAGATTTTATATATACGATAGCTTTTACAAATATTTAGCATGGTATTAAATTATCTATTATGATAACATCATTAATCTTTCTGAAATCAAAAAATGCCAAACTCAAATTTGATTAATCAAGTTATCTTAACTTTTGTTGATAACTTTAAAGAACATAGAGAAGACTTATCAGCATTGCTACTAACCCACCAGAAGTATTTATGGTTAGGGTCAGATGAAACCTCAACTATTGAACGTCTCTCTTTGGTTGATACTGATAAATTTACAGATCATCAACAATTTAGGGTAGCAGAATTTATCAATTTACCTGCGCCAGAAGATCAAGAAATTGATATAGAAGGACTTGCTTATACAGATTATTACTTATGGTTTGTTGGTTCTCATAGTTACAAACGCAAAAAACCGAAATCTGATAAGACCGATGCACAAAACTTTAAAAGGCTGACAAAAATTGAATCAGAACCCAATCGTTACCTTTTAGGAAGGATTCCTTTGATAGATGGTAAGTTATTCTCATCTTGCCCACATCCCCAAAACCCAGATGTGCAATTGAATGCCGCTAAACTAGAGGTGACGAACCAAGGTAATTTGCTTCTTACTGCTTTAGCAGATGACGCTCATTTAGGCTTATTTATCAAGGCTGGAACTGCGGGAAAAGATAACGGCTTTGATATTGAAGGAATAGGCATTTGTCAAAACCGGATTTTTTTGGGTTTGCGTGGGCCTGTATTGCGGGGTTGGGCTGTAGTGCTGGAAATTGAGTTAGAAGTAGAAGATTCTAGCCCTGGAATTCTGAAACTGCGGCAAATTGGAGAAGCGAAGGAGTTATATAAAAAGCATTTTATCTGGTTGAATGGTTTGGGAATTCGGGATTTGTGTGTAGATGGAAATGATTTGTTGATTTTAGCTGGGCCAACGATGGATTTAGATGGCCCCGTGCAAGTTTATCGCTGGACAAATGGCGTTAACTTGCGAGAAAATGTCTTCAGCAATCCAGATTTTGTACAAGATATTCCCTATGGAAATCGGGAAGATCATGCTGAGGGAATGACGCTGTTTCAGGATGTTGCTGGCATACCTTCGCTATTGGTAGTTTATGACTCTCCAGCAAAAACTAGGTTGGTGGGTGATGATGGTGTAATAGCGGATGTGTTTAAGCTGGGCTAATAAATTTTGGATTTTAGATTGTTAAAGGTTAGTGGAGATTGCTTGTACAGGACAGGTGGGGATACACTGTTCGCAGACGATACAACGCGATCGCGTGAATGTGAGTTTGTATGTCTCTGGGTGGAGAGTGAGAGCTTCAGTAGGGCAAACCCCAGTACATAAGCCACAGTGGACACACACATCCTCGTCGATCGCAATTTCGCCTAAGGTATGAGAAACATTAACATGGCGCGATCGCATCCACTCGATCGCCGCATCTAATTGATCGATATCTCCCGATAGTTCTACTACCAGTTTGCCAATTTGATTTGGGGCAACTTGGGCACGGATAATATTGGCGGCAACGTTGAATTCTTTGGCGAGTACGTAAGTGACTGGCATTTGTACGGCGCGTTTTGGAAAGGTAAGAGTTACTCGTTTTTTCACAGGTTTAACAGAGGATTTTTTCTGTTGTAGCGTATTGGAAGTTTTATGGCTTGAAAGATCATTACTCAGTTACGAGGATGTAACGAGTAGGGAATGCTGTGGTTTAATTACTTGAAAAGCACAGTAATTAATTTTGCAATTTAAGTTTATTGGTTGTTATCTGTTGTATCCATTTTAACTTGGAAAGCTTTTAACATGAAAATTTTAGTTGTAGAGGATGACGAGTTAAATGCTTATGCACTCACCGCCGTTTTAACTAACCAAAACTATGCAGTTGAAGTTTCCACTGATGGAGATGCAGCTTGGGATCTTATTCAAACTTACGATTATGATTTAATTCTACTGGACGTAATGTTACCCAAGCTGGATGGCATTAGTCTTTGCCGTCAAATCCGTTCTAGTGGTCTGCAAATGCCAATATTGTTATTGACAGGGCGCGATAGTAGTCATGATAAAGCAATCGGGCTAGATGCAGGGGCAGATGACTATGTAGTTAAACCCTTTGACCAAGAAGAGTTAGTTGCTCGGATTAGGGCGCTGTTGCGTCGCAAAATTGTAACCTCGCAACCTGTGCTGGAGTATGGTCAGTTACAGCTAGACCCTAGTAGCTGTGAAGTGACTTATGCTGGCAAGCTGCTACCACTTACGCCAAAAGAGTTTGCTCTGTTAGAACTATTCTTGCGGAATAATCACCGGGTGTTTAGCTGCGACATGATTTTAGAACATCTTTGGTCTTATGAAGATACTCCACAAGAAGAAGCTGTTCGCACTCATATCAAAGGGTTACGACACAAACTCAAAGCTGTAGGAGCGCCCAATGATTTGGTTGAAACA
>NZ_DASQZC010000611.1:0-1597 GCF_035638895.1 Nostoc sp.
ATGCTTGAGTGCAACGCCATCTTCCACTTCCCATTGGTCGTGAATATCTCCAACTACAGCAATTTTGAGGTTTATCGATTGAGTTTTCTGACTGGTCATGCCACTTTCCTTGCCGTCTATCTCCAGGATATGAAACTCAGCCCGATTTGGACACAACCCCAAAATATCAACCGTCCACTATTTTTGGTAAAAACTACTATAATTGATTCCACAGGACATAAATTTGCAACATAAAGCACCCCTAAACTGTGTTTACCACTGCACTAGCTCAACGAGAAAACACCCAACTGGGTGAACTACCACTAGATTTGTTTGCCGCGATTCAGAGTCTCAAAAAAGAACTCAACGCCGTTATCCTGGCACATTATTATCAAGAGCCAGATATTCAGGATATTGCCGACTTTATTGGGGATTCATTACAACTGGCAAGAGCCGCCGAAAAAACTAATGCGGATGTAATTGTCTTTGCTGGCGTTCACTTCATGGCAGAAACAGCAAAGATACTTAATCCTGATAAATTAGTACTTTTACCCGATTTGGATGCTGGTTGTTCTTTAGCCGACAGTTGTCCACCAGACGAATTCGCAGCTTTTAAAGCAGCGCATCCAGATCATCTGGTGGTGTCTTACATCAACTGTTCTGCTGATATCAAGGCGATGAGCGATATTATTTGCACCAGTTCCAATGCTGTGAAAATTGTAGAGCAGATACCAAAAGAACAGCCGATTATTTTTGCCCCAGATCGCAATTTGGGGCGGTACGTCATGGAACAAACTGGGCGAGATTTGGTGCTATGGCAAGGTAGCTGTGTTGTCCATGAAACCTTCTCGGAAAAGAAAATTGTCCAGTTAAAAATTGCCCATCCCGAAGCAGAGGCGATCGCACACCCAGAATGTGAAAGTAGTGTATTGCGCCACGCCAGTTTTATTGGCTCTACAGCCGCCTTACTCAAGTATTGTCAAAGCAGCCCCACCAAAGAATTTATCGTTGCGACAGAGCCGGGAATCATTCATCAAATGCAAAAATTAGCTCCTGACAAGCATTTTATCCCTGCACCCCCGATAAATAACTGTGCTTGTAACGAATGTCCCTTTATGCGGTTAAACACCCTGGAAAAGCTCTACTGGGCAATGAAAAATCGCACTCCCGAAATTACCATGTCAGAAGATATTCGCCTGGCTGCACTGCGACCAATGCAACGAATGCTGGAGATGAGCGTGTAACCAGTATTTTTTATCCCGATGGTAGAGACGCAGTTTTGTTGCGATCTCTATCTGCAAGTTATTTTTTATAACTACTTGCAATTTCTAAAACATGGTGCTAAGATTTTAAATCGTGAGACAAATCGGGTCGGTGTCCGAGTGGTTAATGGAGACGGACTGTAAATCCGTTGGCTAGCGCCTACGCTGGTTCAAATCCAGCCCGGCCCACCACTTACGAAGTTATAAGTTATAATGACTGGGTTAAGAGCAAAGCTCCCAGCATTGTAACTTACAACTAAAAAACCAAAGTTATATTTTGCCCGTGTGGCTCAGTGGTAGAGCACACCCTTGGTAAGGGTGAGGTCACGAGTTCAATCCTCGTCACGGGCTTTTTA
>NZ_DASQZC010000612.1:0-1510 GCF_035638895.1 Nostoc sp.
GTTCTCTGGTGGAGAACCGTTTTGGCAAGCAACTGCACTAGCGTCTTTAGCTCGTAAGGTAAAAGCTGCTGGATTAAATGTAATGTCTTTTACTGGGTTCACTCTCAAGCAACTACAGTCTCAATCAGCGCCGCCAGGTTCTCAAGCTTTGTTAGAACAACTTGATATTTTGATTGATGGGCCTTTTGTACAATCTCTGGCAATTAATTCTCCCAACTCTCCAGTTTCTTCTAGGAATCAACGAGTTCGGGTGTTAAATCCGGCTTTCCAAGACCAGATTACCTGGGCTAGCGATCAAATAGAAATCCACATTCTGAAGGATGGTGGCCGCATTGTCACTGGCTACCAAGGTGGGCTGGAATTGACGTAGTGGGGCATGGTGCATGGGTCATGGGGAGTTAAAACTTAAAAGTTCACCTTCTGAGGCTCGACGTTGACCTTCTGAGGCTCAACTTTGACCTTCTGAGGCTCGACGTTGACCTTCTGATGCTCAACTTTGACCTTCTGAGGCTCGACGTTGACCTTCTGAGGCTCGACGTTGACCTTCTGAGGCTCAACTTTGACCTTCTGAGGTTCGACGTTGACCTTCTGAGGCTCAACATTCAAGTTTTAACTCCCCCTCTCTCCCATTATTTACCCTGCGAAGATCCCCCCAACCCCCCTTCAAAAGCAGGGCTAATTTTTTCCTTTACCCCCTTTTTAAGGGGGTCGCCACAGGCGGGGGGATCTTATCCGAACCTATTGCTCTCTCCTGCCCAATGTCCAATGCATCTGTGTTTGAGACAGATTATATTTAAAAAAAATACCTATCTAAAATTTGATTAGACCATTTAAGACAATTTTTACTAAACACCGAGTACTTTGGGCTGTTTTACTCCTTAGTGCAGCACTGGTGCTAACGCTAGCGCTGTCGCTTTCTCAAGGAGCAGTACCTTTAAGTATGTCGGAATTTTGGCAAGCCATACTCCGCGAAGGTGATCCGGTTAAACAGACAATTCTCTGGGATTTGCGTCTCCCGCGTATTACTGCTGCTCTCATTGTGGGTGCAGCTTTGGGAATGTCAGGAGCATTATTGCAAGGGATGTTACGCAATAGTCTTGCTGATCCATTTATTTTGGGCATTTCAGCAGGTGCAGGACTAATTGTAATTCTGATGATTGTGTGGCAAATATTCCCGATCGCAATTCCTCTAGCAGCGTGGATGGGAGCAATTTTAACTTCTGCGATCGTTATTTTGCTCGGTCGTGCGGGGTCGGGAATTTCAGTTGAGCGGTTGATTTTAGGCGGAGTGGCGGTAAGTTCTTTATTAGGTGCTGTACAAAGTACATTGCTGCTTTTAGCTGAAGATGGTCAAATTCAAATTGCGCTGAGTTGGTTGGTTGGTAGCCTTAACGGACGGGGTTGGCAAGAAATTGCGACAGCTGGGCCTTACATCATCGTTGCATTGTTAGGGGGATGCTTGTTGGCGCGATCGGTAAATGTGCTGGCTTTGGGGGATGATTTGGCTGTG
>NZ_DASQZC010000613.1:0-2841 GCF_035638895.1 Nostoc sp.
GCGCTGGAACTCAACGTCGCCATCCTGTACTCGTTCCAGAAAGCCAAAGTTTCGATGGTGGATCACCAGACTGCCTCTAAACAGTTCCTCGCTCACGACTTGCGCGAAAAGAAAGCAGGGCGCGAGTGTCCGGGAGATGCGGGTTGGATTGTGCCACCCGCCGGAGGAAGTACTTGTCCAGTTTGGCATCACCAGATGCGCGACTTTTACCTAGACCCTGCCTATCATCATGCTGCTGATCGTTGGGCAGTTGAAGATGGCATTGATCTGGAACAATTTATCACTACTAATAACGAGGACGACGATAAGCAAGATCGCATCCTCATCCTCTATGCTTCCGAGACGGGAACTGCTGAGGGCTTTGCGCGGAAAGCTGCCCGTCAACTCCAGCGTTACAAAGCGAAAGTGATGGCACTGGATGAATACAACGCCGATTCCCTTGCCTCTGAGAAACTCCTCTTGATCGTTACGTCCACCTTTGCCAATGGCGAAATGCCCGGAAACGGCAAAAAATTCCTTAAGTGGTTGCAGAAACAACCGACGGGTTCGCTTGAGGGGTTGAGCTATTCCGTTCTAGGAATTGGCAGCACCGTTTACGAACACTTCTGTGCTGCCGGAATTTCGGTAGATAAGGCACTCGCGAAGGTAGGGGCTAACCGTATAGTGCCACTCCATAAAGGGGATGAAATCAAAGGACAAGCTGACACCTTCAAACAGTGGCTAGGACTCGTCTCCCGCGTGTTAGGTGAGGATGTCACTGCCGCCGATGCTACCACCTCAGCCACACCAAAACTGAACGTCACGTTCTTGAGTGAGGCAGAATTGGCAAATGTTGCACCTGTGGCAGTTAGGGGCGATCGCGGTGTCGAAGTTCCGGTTATTGCCAATCGAGAACTGCTGTTAGAGGTGATTCCTGGCAGTCGTTCTACTCGCTACATCATGTTCGATATTTCAAATAGCGATTTGCAATACGAGACGGGCGATCATGTTGCGGTTTATCCTTGTAATCCACCAGAGTTGGTGCAGAGGTTGTGCGATCGCATAGGTATCGCGCCCAACACCTACTTCACGGCTAGTTACGTGATGCCAGATGGCACTCCAATAGAGGATAAACCCCCGATTGCCGTCCCAACCACCGTAGGTCAGGTTCTTTCCGAAGAACTCGATCTGGCTTTGCGGGAACCGTTCAACGAACTGCTTGCCTACTTGTACTCCGTAGCCCAAAATCCCCAAGAGAAACATCGCCTGGAAACTTGGCTGGAGATTATCCGGCAGGCAGACGACAATCCCGACAGCGTTTTGCTCAAGAAAACGATCGCGGACAACTGCATGAGCGTTGTCGATCTGTTCGATGAATTTCCCTCGGCAGAGATTACCCTCGCCGCTTTACTGGAGTTGCTGCCGAAGCAAAAGCCGCGCCTCTATTCGATTTCCTCCTCTCGCTTACTCCATCCTCAGCACCTACAAATGACTGTTGGGGTGCTGCAAATTAAAACCGATGCCGGTAAAGCCCGTCAAGGACTCTGTTCAAACTACCTAGCTGGACTGGAACCCGGCGCGAAGGTTCGCATCGGTGTCCGTACTTCTAGCTTCCGTCCGCCTAGCGAACTCGATGCACCGATGCTGATGGTAGGGCCCGGTACGGGAGTCTCTCCACTAATTGCTTTCCTCCAGTACCGGGACGCTTTGTTACAGCAAGGACAACTTTTGGGCGATGCTACCTTATACTTTGGCTGTCGCAACCACAGTGACTTCCTCTATCAGGAGCAAATGCAGACGTGGCGGCATCAAGGTGTCCTCTCCGGTCTGGAAGTAGCATTTTCCCGCCTTGGCGACCAGAAGTTGTACGTACAAAACTTGATGCAGCAGAACGCCCAGGATGTCTGGAAACAGCTAAGTCATCCCAAGTGTCACTACTACGTTTGTGGAGATGCGAAGATGGCGGATGATGTGTTTGAAGTGATGCTTTCTCTTGCCAAAACAGAAGGTGGTCTATCTCACCCCGAAGCCGTCAATTTCTTCGACAATATGAAGCAAGAAAAGCGGTTCACCAGCGATGTTTGGGGCGTGCAGTTGAATTTTAAGCAGGCTATCAAACAGGTGCAAAAAGATAATTACTCTAAAGCCGAAGGGTGGCTAATTCGGGTGCAGCAGTCAGGTGACAGTGAATCACCAGTCAAGGAATTGGTGCAACCGTTAACAGGGGCGTGAATAGCAACCGAACTAAACTGTAAACGCTTGGGATAATGCTTGTGATATCTGACTTTTCGCGTTAAGTATCTTTTGCAAGCTGCCAACCTTCACAGAGGTCGTGTAATTTTAACCAACCTCGCCACAGTCCCTGGATACCAATGGGTGTTTTACTTCGATCAGGACTTACGCATTGACAAATTAGACAACAAATGTAATAGGGAAAAGAAGAAAAAATATGCGATCGCTAGTCGCTAAGTGAGTGGAAAGTTGGATAATTTACGTGTCCATATTGAGGATATTGGTAAAAATTATACCCAAGTCCAAAATATAGAAATTCCAGAGAACGGCTTAATAGTGCATCTAAAAAAGTTTGGACAAGTGAAAGTATTTCGGAGAATTTTCAAAAACGAAATCCCCAGATATTACATCATGTATGTGCCTGACAAAAATGCACTGTCTTTAATTTCTCTCACTGAGTTTAAAGAGTTACATTCGATTCATTGGGGGATTGAATGTTACCATCGAGCCATTAAGCAAGTGTGTGGAATTGAACTATTCATGGTAAGGACATCTGAGGCAATTAAAACTCACTTTTTTAGTGCTATCCGCGCTTTCGTTCAACTAGAATTAATGCGAACTCAAGAGTTA
>NZ_DASQZC010000614.1:0-25456 GCF_035638895.1 Nostoc sp.
GGTTGAGGAACGTAGCAAGATCCCGCAGGTTAAACCAAGATTTTTAGGGCTTTGTTGGGTTGAAAGAAATCCAACCTACAAATCTTCTTAACCGAGAAGTATTGGGAGTTATTAAGAACTTCCTATAAAAAAAAGATCCAATTTGTAGGGTGCGTTACGCGTAGGCGTAGCCCGTCGTAGACATCGCTAACACACCCTACGAAACGGCATAATTTATTTTTTAGTATTCTCGTTATATTCCAAACTTATAACTCATAACTCATAAATTTTCTAACTGCCAGATGCTAGCTTCATACCCTCGGCTATGGGGCCTAAAGCCAGAACGGGAAAGAAAGTCAATACTCCCAAAACCAATGTCACTCCAGCAGTGATACCAGTAAATACTAGAGAATCCGTTCTTAGAGTACCAGGGGTTTCAGTAACTGGTTGTTTGCGAGACATGCCGTCAGCTAACAAGAGGATGGCAATTATCGGAATGTAGCGTCCTCCAATTAAGCTAACTATTGTACTCAAGTTCCACCATAGGCTGTTATCCTTTAACCCTTCTAAGCCGGAGCCATTATTGGCTGCTGCTGAGGCGTATTCATAAACTACTTGAGAAATACCGTGATAGCCAGCGTTGCTAATTCCAGATAGAGAGATGGGATAAGCCAAGGCGATCGCACTGGGAATTAAAATTAGAATTGGGTGAATCAACAGCACGACGCCAGCCAGGACGATTTCTCGCTTTTCAATTTTGCGTCCTAAAAATTCTGGGGTGCGCCCTGCCATTAGTCCCGTTAGGAATACTGTGAGAATTAAATAAATAAATAAGTAAGCTGTTCCAGTTCCTTGGCCACCCCAGATAACCTGAATAAACAAGTTCAATAGTGTCGAAAATATTCCTTGCGGCATTAAAGAATCGTGCATTCCATTCACTGCACCAGTCATAGTAGCAGTAGTCATAACTGCCCAAAATGCCGTTTGTGCCCAGCCAAATCGAACTTCTTTCCCCTCTAAATTGGGCTGTTCTAATCCAAAGGCGTTATTAACAAGGGGATTACCTTGCAGTTCTCCTACGGCTGCCACTCCTACCAGAACTACAAAAACCACAAACACCATCCAGAAAAGTAGCCAAGCTTGTTTGATGTTGTTAGCAAATATACCATAAGTGTAAATTAAGGCTGCTGGTATAGAAATCATGGCGATCATTTCTATCAAGTTGGAAGCACCATTGGGATTTTCAAAAGGATGGGCTGAGTTTACGGCAAAAAAGCCTCCGCCGTTGTCGCCCAAAAGTTTGATCATTTCAAAGGATGCCACCGGGCCTCTGGCGATATATTGCGTTCCGCCTTCTAAGGTTCTCAAAACCAAAGTCTCTTTTAATGTTTGTGGTACACCTGTTACAAGTAAAGCGATCGCTCCAATAATCGAAATTGGCAGCAAAATTCGCGTAATTCCACGCACAAGATCGACGTAAAAGTTTCCCAACTTTCTACCTGTCAACCCGCGAATAAAAGCAATACCCACGGCTAACCCGGTGGCTCCGGAGGTGAACATCAAAAAGCCTAAAGCTGCTACCTGGCTAAAATAGCTTAAAGTTGTCTCACCAGCATAGTGTTGCTGGTCGGTATTGGTAACAAAGGAAATGGTTGTGTGTAATAATACATCCCATTTGATAGCACCGAAGCCGTTAGGATTCCAGGGCAAGAGTCTTTGAAAATATATCAGGAAATACACTGAAATACCCATGAGCAGGTTACTGCCAATTACAGCCCGGATATACTGAAAACCCGTCATATCATCTTTCCTGCGGACACCTGCTAGTACGAACATACTTCGCTCTATCGGGTTCATTAAAAAATCAAGCAGTGTTCTTTCTCCCAAAAAGACACGCGCTATGTATTTACCTAGTAACGGAGTGATTGCTATGACAATACACAGCGTTAAGCCAATTTGCAAAAAACCTTGTCCCATATATTTCGCGCTCAATTAAATTTAAGTGCTAGCAAGCCAATTTTTAGAAATAACAGATTAACTGTTAGGGTCTTTGATTTCAAGGGATTTGGTGATATCTCATGTCACCGTCATTTTTAAATCTGGATTTACTTTTTTCAGTTATTACTATCCAGATACTTATTGTTAAGAATATTTAATTTTTTATTATTAATTCATCTATCTCGCTAGTTAGGATTATTTGTTTATACAATACATTCTCGAAGTTTGCTACTTTCAAAGAATATAAATATTTCAGAGAATTTTAGTAAAGGGATTACGGATTGGGAAGGTTGTGGTAAATACTCCACCCCTTGTGGGTAACTACTTAGCCCCAATCTTCAGTTACCCAAGGCTATTTTATTCTCATCTAGCCCGCCTCAGAATGAATTCTGAGTCTCTAACAGCGAAAGTCATCTAAAGACGACTGAGAAAAGGTTATAGCCCGTTTTAACAGACTTTAGCAAGAGAGGAACTTTAGTTCTGGGCGGTTTATGTCTAGAACGAAATAGCCCTATTAGTCCCCAGTCGCCGTTTTTGCATGTGGACAATATAGAATTTTCGGGTTAATTGTCAAGTTAACATTTGCAGATATAGATTGCAGATAAATCATAATCGCTGAATTAAATAATTGTAAAGATTGTAGGATAACGATTTTTAAGTAAATGAGAAATGAATATATTAAATCGATTAATCGCTATGAAAAAAGCTAGAAATGAGCGTAGGGACACTTATGGGTTAATAGCGATCGCCTTTGCGATCGTGATAGTGTTGGAATTTTCAACACCACCTGAGTACGTATTTGGCTACCTCTACACAGGGACGATTTTGTTAGCAGATTCACGATTGAATCGGGGTGCTGTGTTGGGGATCACTCTTGCAGCTACAGGATTAACATTATTAGACTTGCTTGTTCCCGGAAGAGAAATACTTTATCTTTCAACGTTGGCAAATAGGCTGATTGCAGTTTTGGCCTTGGTGGTAACAGGTTGGTTAAGCGAACGCAACCACCGCAATGAAGAAGCGATCGCTTATACGCGAGCACAATTACGCTCCCAAGAACAACTGGCTACCATGCGTGAGGATTTTGTTTCTACCCTAACCCATGATTTGAAAACACCCCTATTAGGAGCAATTGAAACGCTGAAATATTTGCAAAATGAGCAATTTGGTGAAATCACGCCAATGCAAGCAAAAGTCTTACAAACAATGGCTCGTAGTCATCGGAGTACACTGCAATTAGTCCAAACACTTTTAGATGTATACCGCAATGATGCCGAAGGGCTGAAACTACAGTTATCACCTGTTAATTTGGCAACTGTGGCGGAGGAGGTAATCGCTACCCTGACTGAACTAGCTAAAACACGCCAGGTTTATATTTCTCTCCACTATGGCGAATCAGATTTTCGCAGCTTTATTTGGGTAAACGGCGATCCTTTGCAACTGGGGCGAGTCTTCACCAATCTCCTGAGTAATGGCATAAACCATACCCCTCGTGGCGGTAAAGTAGAAGTAGTACTTGAAAGTTATTCTAGCGATCAAGTAGTAAAAATACTTGATACTGGTTCCGGCATTACCGAAGAAGAGTTACCCCACTTGTTTGAAAGATTTTATCAAGGACATAGCGATCGCCATGTCTCAGGATCTGGACTAGGGCTTTATTTGACCAGGCAAATTATTACCGCTCATGGGGGTACAATTTGGGCAGAGAATCGCTCACTACGAGGGGCACTATTTGGTTTCCGCCTCCCTGCTTGTCCACCACCGGGGAGATGAGGCAGGGGAGGCAGGGGAGGCAGGAGGAGAGGGGAGAATAATAATTGCTAACTTCTGACCAATGACCAATGACCAATGACAAATGACAAAAATCTTACTTGTTGAAGATGATGAATTATTTCGGCTTGGTCTGCGGATGCGGTTGCAACAAGAAACCACTTTGGAGATTGTTGCAGAGGCAGAAGATGGGGAACAAGCTGTAGAATTAGCAAATCGCTATCCTCTGGATTTGGTCTTGCTGGATATAGGTTTACCGGGGATTGGCGGGATTGAGGCATGTCGCCAAATCAAGGAGAAGCACCCAAATTTACCAATTCTTGTTTTAACCTCGCGTTCTGAAAAACCCCTGATTTCGCGCTTAATTGCCGCCGGGGCCCAAGGTTACTGCCTCAAAGGTATTCTGGCTGAGTCTCTAATATTAGCAGTGCGATCGGTTGCAGCAGGGGCTTCTTGGTGGGATCAAACGGCAACAACAGAAATTAGAGCAGCTTTTGAGGGCAATCCTACTTTCATGCTGCCTGCAAAAACTGAGGAATCTTTAGAAAATCCCCTAACCAAGCGGGAGCAAGAAATTTTAGCACTCGTGGCAACTGGCAAAAGCAATCAAGAAATTGCTGAAATTCTCTACATTGCCCCTGGTACAGTACGGGTTCATGTCCATACTATTTTACAGAAACTAGAAGTACGCGATCGCACTCAAGCCGCAGTTTTAGCTATCCAAAAAGGATTGGTATCACCAGAACTGTTAATCAATTAATTGAGTGGACGCAGAAGTGTAATTTTGCCCGTGCCAGTCCCTTCATTGAGCTGGGCCACATAGAGATATCCATTTCTAGGATTCTCAACCAAATCCAATGGACTTGGGTTAAAACCCGTGAAGCCAGTAATACCCGTTTGGGAATTTACAATATCCAAGTTTTCCCCACCTGGTGTTAGAACAATGATATCTTTGCCAGCACTGTAACGGATCACCAAAAGTTTACCTTGTAGCTTGCCACCTAAAACATTACTATGGTACTCAATGATACCATTGGGTGAAAAATGCTCTCCGAAATCGAAGGCACTACCCTTCCAATTCCGGTCAGGTAGAGTACCTATGGGATATTCTTTTACCTGACCTGGATCTGTACCAACTGTAGGATTTCCACCACTTAACACCCACTCACAACGCTTAGGATTGGGGTGACCATAATAACCGTTTTTAACAACCCGAAACAGATAATCTCGCTGCGTGCCTATATTGATGAGACCAGGTACGGATGGACTGGTATAAGCCCCATTAATAGCTTTATCGATACGGTTTTGGCAGGCATGAGGTAGGGGGATAGGTGTATTTGGCGTATTGCCACCAGCTGCTGAACCATTTGTTGGCACATACAACTGACCATTGGTGTGCCAAACTAGATCGTAGGCATTGCGTATACCACTGGCAAAAATAGTTACAGCTGCTCCCGGCTTAAAGGGGTTATAAGTACCTCCACCCTCCGTTTTAACGCTTAAAGGAAGTGAGGTGATTTTGGACAGGTCAACTCGTAATACAGCAGCACTTAACAACTTCTCAGGACGATTACCCCAGACATTGTTTGGTGCGCCCGTACTACTATTACTACCCTGTAAGACATACAGCACTTTTGGCTCATTGGGCTTAAATTCAATGCTGTTGGTTAGATGATCCCGGATTGATCGTGGTAAATCAACCACATAATCTTTTACTGTCTCTAAGTTGGAACCACTTAAGCGAGTAATTTTACCAGTCCACTCTGGCGCATTAGTTCCATCCCAGTAGTAGTTGTTTGTTACCCATAGAATTAGGTTACTAGCATTTGTTGATGAAGGATCAAAGTGCATACCAATGATAGTTCGATTACCATGATTGGCAGTCTGTAATGAGGTAATGGTTTGTGGCGTACCTAAAGTGCCATTAGGATTCATCGGGAAGCGCAAAATCTCACCTCGTAAGGTGGCAGCATAGAGTTTATTGTCAGGGCCAATCAATACTGTGGTGTAAGGTTTGGCAGGGACATTCGGTAGTGAGATTTTCTCAAAACTAATATGGCTTCCTCCCTTTCCAAGGGTGTCTGTTGTGAAACTGATGCTATAGGGTAAGAATGCAGCACCATTGCTGTCTTCTACTCCGTCGGTGATTTGTAACAGATATTTGGTATTATTCTTGAGATGATTTATCGGGGACACTACAATCACATCTCCGCCACCCGAAGTGTTGTAGTTGGCAGCGACTTGTGTATTAGTGCTGCTATCGATCAGTTTGATGGTTGAAGCTGAAAGGCTATTAAGCGCAATCCCACTGTTGGGGAGATTCACGTCTGCTGTAATCGAGATATCTGGCGACACATTTTTCTGATTATCAGTAGGATTGCTCGTTCTGACCGAGGGACGGTTAGCCACTGCGATCGCAATATAGTTGAGTTTGCTATTTTTAGCACTTTTAGCAAAGGTATCTTCATGCACCCAAGCAAAGTTCCGAGTATCATTGTAGGTTTGACCAGTGTCTTTAATATACCCAGATGCTACAGGAGCGTTATTTGGTTGAAAATTAATCGCTTGAGCAATTGCTAATAGCAGTATTTTGGAGCTGATGTTGTAAATCATATATACCTTGCCGTTGTAGTCGTAGTTGATACGTGAATAGTCCATTGACAAGGGCCAAGTATCTGCAATGATTATTCCTGGCGATCCTTTACTGTCCACAAACGAACATGATGACCGCAAGGCCCAGGTAAACCATTCTTTCCCCGCAGCAATGGATCTACCAAAGCTGCATTTTTTAGTGGAGGACTCAGACTCTTGCCAATATTGCTCGGATAAGACTCGATCCCCCCAACCCCCCTTAAAAAAGGGGGCTAATAATTGGCTTATTTTCCCCTTTTTAAGGGGGGCTAAGGGGGATCTCCAATGACTATGCACCTTAACCGAGCAGTATTGAGACTCTTGCTGCCTTCGGGTCGTTAGAATTTATAAGCGCTCTTGATAGAAATTCTCCTTTCTGCTCTTTCTCCTCTACGAGAGGCTGCACGAACGAACTTCTACCTTTTTTGTTGAAAAAACTGTATTTTTATTGCCTGAGTTGAAGCTGGTGGAGAAACTATAACTTATCCTCCAAACTATGTAAAAATTATTTAGCAAATGCTTGAAATTACGTGATTACTGAACTTCTTTTTTCAGGGGACTTCCTAAGTCATCAATTTGGTGCAGTATGATTACCTGAAAAGCAAGAAATCTTCAAAGTTATTACCTTACTTAAATCGTTAACTACTGCTGGCAAATTTTATTTTTGTCTATGCTGTCAATTACAACTACCATTAACAGCAAATCATGATTTTTAAGGGAACTATCTAAATTATTAACTTTGCACAGTATGATTACGTAAAAAGTAATAAATCTTTAAAAGTATCATCGTAAACCGTAAACTGCTGCTAGCAAAGTTCATTTTTGTTTGTACTTTCAATATGCAATTAACTTTAGCAGCAAATTATGAAAGATTTTTTTAATATGTATGCCTGAACTTGTTTGATAGATGATACTTCAATTTGCTTCATCTATCTGAGGGTTGATAATGCATAGACTGACTCAATTAGCACGTTTGAAACAAACATCAAACTCAGCTAATTCTGGGGAATAGGAAAAAAGATTTTTATGCGTAACTATATACGCAGTTGATGATCACATAATATTTAATGGGTCTACATCAATAGTTAAACTCACAGACGAAGGACAAAGCGATCGCACTTCTTCCCAATCTGGTAATTGTGGTAATGCATCGGGGGCAAATTTAATCAATATCTGCCAACGATAACGATTAGCTACCCGCAAAATACTTGCTGGTGCTGGGCCTAATATCTCGAATTCTTCTTCTGTACTTAAGGTTGTGGCAATTATTTGCGCCGTATTTTGCACTTGAATGGGATCGAGACTACTTAAGCGCAATAAAATTAACCGCCCGTAAGGGGGATAATTGAGGGCTTGGCGTTGTTCTAATTCAGCTTGGGAGAAAGAGTGATAATCGTGCGATCGCACTGCTCCAATTACTTGATGCTCTGTAGTATAAGTTTGTACAATCACCCTCCCTGGATCATCGCCTCTACCAGCACGTCCAGCTACTTGAGTCAAGGTTTGAAATGCCCGTTCACTGGCGCGATAATCTGATAAATTTAGCAATCCATCGGCAGCGACAACGCCCACAAGTGTCACTTGGGGTAAATCTAAACCTTTGGTGAGCATTTGCGTACCCACTAATAAATCTGCTTCGCCGTTGGCAAACTGGGTGAGTAGGGTACGGTGTGAGCCTTTATTGCGGGTGGTATCGCTATCAAAACGAATCAAGCGTAACTCTGGGAACTGTCGCGCTAGTTCCTGCGTTACTCGCTGAGTACCGCTACCGAAAAATTTCAGGTAAGGGGAACTACAATCGGGGCAAAATTTGGGGTGCGATCGCGCATAGTTACAATAATGGCAGCGCAATAATTCCGGTGCTTTTTCTTCGGTGTGGTGATACGCTAACGACACATCACAGTAGGGACATTCCAATACATATCCACAACTGCGGCAAGATACAAAAGTACTGTGTCCCCGCCGATGAATAAATAAAATTCCCTGTTGTTTTCTCTCTTGCAACTCTTGCAAAGCTTCTTGCAACGATCTACTAAATATAGAACGATTTCCCTGCTGCAACTCTTGCCGCATATCTACTATTTCCACTGGCGGTAGAGGGCGAGAGTTGATCCGTTCGGGCAAACTTAAGTAATAACTCCTGCTTCCTAACTTTTGATTTAGGAGTGATGAATTAAGATTTCTTTCTTGTCCCCCCTCTCTGCTTGCGGAGAGGGGGCTAGGGGGTGAGGTTCCAACACTTACCCAACTCTCCAACGAGGGCGTAGCGGAACCCAACACTAAGGGGCAATTTTCTAACTCTGCTCGCCACTGGGCGACGGTACGGGCGTGGTAGGTGGGTATGGGTGAGTCTTGCTTAAAACTGCTATCGTGTTCTTCATCTAAAATAATTAAACCCAGGTTGGGCAAAGGGGCGAAAACGGCACTGCGCGTACCAATGACAACTTGAGGTTCTCCTGTGAGCATTTGTCGCCAAGTGTCGTAACGTTCACCATCGGAGAGGGCGCTGTGATAGACGCTGACTTTATTACCAAAACGGGCGCGAAAACGATCGGTTAACTGGGGTGTGAGTCCGATTTCTGGGACTAAAACAAGGGCGGATTTGCCTTGGTTGAGTAAAGGGGCGATCGCTTGCAAATATACTTCTGTTTTTCCTGAACCTGTCACTCCATGCAATAAAACTTCAGCAAATCCATCTAGTGTATGGATTGTTTCTAAGGCGCTAGCTTGAGCAACAGTTAAAGATTTAGCCCCATCGCCTGCTAATGCTGGCCCCTGTTCGGTTCGCAATACTTCCCGTTCTTCGATGACGATGTAACCTTTTTCTTCCAGCCCTTTCAGGGTAGGGGTAGTTGTTTTACAAATCTGTAAAAACTCATTTAACCACAACTCCCCACCACGCCGCCGCAGCACTTCTAAAATCTCTCGTTGGCGAGTAGTTAAGTCTCTATCAATTGTATTCCCCACTAGCGTCACTGCTTTTTGAAACTTCGGTTTAGTCAGTCTTGGCGGTTCTAAGTAGCTTTCTACTAATCCTTGTCGCAACAGTTCCCGGACTCCCTGGTAGGCTCGTTGAACTTGACCCTGTAAGTAGCGAAAACTATAATCGCCATCTGATTGTTGTTGTAGGAGTTGCAGAATTTTATTAGCATCTATATTGTTAACTTTCGCCACTAAACTTTGGAAGCTTAATAAAGCCAAAATTTTAATCAAATAATTATTTTCAATTGTGTTCAGTAAATAAAACTTAATTAAGCGAGAATAAGGCTGGTGAACGGCACGCATCAAAGGTGTATTTAACCAATCATTAGGATTAGCGTTAGTAGATACTGCTGCACCAGCTACAGTTAAGCGGATACGACGCTGCGATCGCCCCAGTAACCCTGGTGGTAGAGCAACCCGGATTACTTGAATTAGGGGCGTATAGTAATATGCAGCGACTCGATTGAGTAATTCCCAATAAGCACTTGGGAAAAATCCCACGCTGACAATATCTTCTACTTCCCGGATTTTTTCTGGTGGTAAATCGACATTTGGTTGTGCCAGTAACCGAATTGCGATCGCTCCTACTCCTAATTGTTGTGCCCCAAATGGCACGCTCAAAATATCCCCTGGTTTTATTTTTAACTGGGCTGGCAATCGATAAGTAAATAGTCCTGTACTTCCGGGACAGTCTACCAATACTTCAACCCACCTATAAACAGTTATACCTGACTGGTATGATTGGCTAGGTTCAGATACTAATAAAGGAGATAATTTTACGTCATTAATATACATAGCTTCTGACTTTATAATTAGATATTTACCTCACATAGCTGGTTAATAATAACCTAGCTTAAGTAAGTCTAATTTTTTATTTTGTTAGACTTAAATGGTATTTGCCAATACTGTTATCCTTCATAATACTTGATAAGTTTCCTCTTATGTAATCTACTAGACAAATTCGTATCAACTATACATGCAATAAATATTTGGTACCCACTATACAAATAAAAGCATGTCAGCCCTTCCTGCAACGGTTGCTCCATCTACTAAATAGGGAGTAGCCTTTTTCCGCCTATCGATAGATATTCAACCCTTTCTGTATATGAGATGCTTTTATACAAATAAGAATATCTTGAAATTAAGCTGCCATTATTATAATTTCTCTCATCTGGATAAATTTAAATCAGGAATGCATAACTCCAGCACCAAGTTCTTAATTTATCCAGTGATTTCCAAGAGATAAACATTAAAAATATTTATAAAAATATATGAAAGTTTAATATATTTGGATGGTTAGCTGAAATTTCTATGTTTGTTAAGGTTGAGAAAGTTTGAGGGGGTTTGACATATTTGATAATTAAGAAAAAAATGAAGAATATAATCTGTTAGGAGCCTGAGAAGAAAGTTTTGTTGGGTGCGAAGGCCAGTTTAGTTATAGGTTGTATCTAACTGTAACCCATAGGTACTAGGTAGATGCCGATTTTCATTCCTGAAGAAAAATTAGTATAAGCCTGAATTTCGCTATATAAACGGGTGCATTCGTCCCTTAGGGAAAACTACCAAGCCTCAAACGAGTAGCTGTAACTAAATTATGTACCAAACAAAGCAACAATCCCTAAAGGAAACTATGAATATTGTTGAATTAGGAGAAATGGAAATACTGGAGAATACTGCTGATATTGAAGAACCATTACTCGATATTTTAGAAGCAGTAGCAGGTGAAGAGTCTCCAATTGTAGTAGAAAATCTGGAATCAGACGAACGCGACGGGGATGATATGGCTGCCGCCCGTCCTTCGGGATACAATAAAACCGAGCATGATGATGCCGTCGGCGCGTTTTTTAAAGAGATGGCGCGTTATCCGCTTCTAAAAGCTGATGAAGAGGTAGAGTTAGCGCGGCGAGTTAGGTTTCTAGAAGAAGTTAGGGAATTACAAGCAGCCTTAGAATTAAAACTAGGACAGGAACCTAGCAAGGTAGAGGTGGCTTCCGAGCTAGAAATGACGGAAAAGCAATTAGAAAATCGCTTGTATCAAGGTAGAGTAGCGAAACGCAAAATGATTCGCTCGAATCTGAGATTGGTAGTTTCTATTGCTAAACGATACCTGAATCGGGGAGTGCCTTTCCTGGATTTAATTCAAGAAGGAGCAATGGGTTTAAATCGCGCTACAGAAAAGTTTGATCCAGATAAAGGATATAAGTTTTCTACTTACGCCTATTGGTGGATTAGACAAGCGATTACTAGAGCTATAGCTAACGATGCGCGGACAATTCGGCTACCTATTCATATTGTTGAAAAGCTTAACAAGCTGAAAAAAGCACAACGAGAACTCAAGCAAAAGCTTTGTCGCAATCCTACCGAAGGAGAAATGGCAGAAAGTTTGGAAATTAGTGTGCAACAACTACGCCAGCTACAACAACTACGGCGTCAAGCACTTTCTCTCAACCACCGTGTCGGTAAAGAAGAAGACACGGAATTGATGGATTTGCTAGAAGATGAAGATAACCTGTCTCCAGAAGCAAAAATGAATGAAAACATGATGCGTCAGGAGATTTGGGAAGTCTTGGGTGACGTGTTAACTCCACGGGAGAAAGATGTAATTTCTCTGCGCTATGGTTTGACAACCAGCGAACCCTGTACCTTAGAAGAAGTTGGCAACATGTTCAATCTTTCTCGTGAGCGAGTGCGACAAATTCAAAGCAAAGCCATGCGAAAATTGCGCCGTCCTCACATAGCCAAACGTTTAAAAGGTTGGTTGATTTAATTACATCTACGAAGATAGATTAGCTTCATTTACGAACATGGATCAAATAAAGTGCAAAACTTTAAATCTAGGATGGTGCGTTATCGCGTACCATAACGCACCATCCTAGATTTTAGGTGCGTTAGGACAAATGCCCGTAACAGACCTTACAAAACTTGCTCTTTATTAAATCCACATGCCTAATGAATAAAGCCGAGCTTGTATATGTATATTTTTTGAGCTTTACCTATCGCAAATTGCAAAAACAGGGCGTTTTATACCTTTTTTCGACTTTTCTTTAGTCATTAGCCAAAAAAACTTGCACAGTTGCCTATAGACTATGGACTATGAACTATAGACTATAGACTAATGACTTCGCGTAGCAATTTGATTGTGCGTTTTGCTGAACCAACTGATTACAGCGTACTGTTTAAATTAATTCAGGGGCTGGCTGAGTATGAGAAATTATCTCACGCTGTCACTGGCAATGCTCTGGAACTTAAAGAGCATTTATTTGGATCGCACAAATATATAGAAGCGATTTTAGCAGAATCTGCGGGTCAAGCTGTTGGTTTTGCCCTATTTTTTCATAATTATTCAACATTTTTGACTAAGCCAGGAATTTATCTGGAAGACTTATTTGTTTTACCAGAATATCGTAGGCAAGGTATTGGTAAGGCTCTCTTAACTAAATTAGCTCAGATAGCTGTAGAACGTGATTGTGGGCGCTTAGAGTGGAGTGTGCTGGATTGGAACGAATCAGCCCAAGAATTCTACCGTAGTATGGGAGCATCTATATTAGATGATTGGCGAATTTGTCGTGTTACAGGAGATGCGCTTACTCAGTTAGGAGCTGTTGAAAGAATTTACAATTGATAATGACGCTTTTACCTTGCTTAGACGTTATTTGAAAAGTATTTCGCTGTGACTTTGGGTACTTTTAGATCCCCCCTAACCCCCTTTAAAAGGGGGTACCGTGTATACACAAGTTTTGTCGCAGCCATATCTTTATTAATAAATCTCGATTAATAAATCTCGCACTGCGTTTCTATCCCGCCTCGGAATGAATTCCGAGTCTCATAGCTGAAGTCCACTCAAGTGGACTAAAATGATTAATTCAGTCTACTTGAGTGGACTTCAGTTCTGGGCGGGATGTCACTCTGACAAAAATGTGGGTAGAGAATTTTTCGATTTATGTGTACACCGTAGCCTTTTTAAGGGGTATTTAGGGGGATCTAAAACTATTTCATACCGACAAGAGGGCTTTTCAAACATCCTCTAACATAATTTGTAATAGTAGTGGTAAGCAAGTTCTTAGTAAGCACTTTAGTTTTTATTATCTAATATCAGTTTTCATTAAGGTTGCAAAGTACTTACTACAAACCCTGAATATTTCAAATCCAAAAACTTGATAGCGAAGTTTGACAGCTTGTCATTTGACTATAGCAGCGCCTCAACTGACAATTATGGAGGATATCGCAGCGAATAAGCTGTTATTGGAGAGAGACAGAACACGAAATGAAAAAAATTATTACAGTGATGCTGTTAGGCATAGCAATCTTCACCTTTGCCTTCAGTAGTCCAGCTTTGGCAGGAGATGCTGTTAGTGGAGCTAAAGTATTTAGTGCTAATTGTGCCTCTTGTCATGCGGGAGGTAAAAATCTGGTTCAAGCTCCGAAGAACCTGAAGAAGGAAGCTTTAGAAAAGTATGGTATGTACTCAGAGGAGGCGATTATCGCCCAAGTTACAAAAGGTAAAAATGCCATGCCTGCTTTCGGTAGCCGTTTAAAAGCTAACCAGATTGAAGATGTAACTGCTTATGTGCTTTCACAAGCAGATAAGGACTGGAAGTAGACTAAAATCTAACTTTAATAATTAACAATTTGCGGGGCTTTTTGTCCCGCTAATTTTAGGGTTGCCGAAATTGGCTTATCTCCAATTACAAGATTACCATCAAGCTGTTACAGATTGTACTAAAGCCATAAATTTTGCACCAGATAAATTTGAGGCTTATCTGAGCTTACGAAAAAACTGTAGATTTACTGAAGAGTTTGCGACAACAAATTTCGTCTGTAAAGGAAATCGCTCTTTTCTAATAGTGTAAGAGTTATACAGGATATCCACCGACTTGAAAAATTTGTTCGGGGGTTAAATTTAATTCGGGGAACAGAGGTGAGATAATGCGATCGCTACCTCGAAACTGGCTGACTTGGTATTCTCCATCAATTAAGGTGTAGAGCGAGACAGTTGGTTGTTTGGGGTTGCCAATAAATCGCCTACCACCTAAAGCAGCATAGTCTACAATCCAGTATTCTGGGATGCCTACAGCTTCATAATCAGCAGCTTTTTTTAAATAATCATCACGCCAATTGCTACTCACTACCTCAACTACTAAGGGTATTGATTCTGCTTGGCTTACAGTGGATTCTTTTTTCCACAGAGGTTCATTTACCAAATTAGGGAGATTTAATAGCAGTATATCTGGTGAGTAAGCCGATTCACTTTCAAGCGGTTTTACTATTACTGTTTTCGGTATGCCATAGGGTAGGCTTATGCGACTATATTCTAAAATAAATTTCTGAACTAAAAATACGATAATCTCTTCATGGTCGCCTGTTGGTTGGGACATTTCGACTATTACTCCATCATGTAATTCATAACGTTTTGGAGTGTTGTCAGGATATTTAGCAACGAATTCATCGAATGTAACTAATTTGCGTAAGGTTTGAATCATAATTTATTGCCTTCTATTGTGTTTGTGAAGCATCCAGTTGGCTCAATGCTAACGTTTGTTAATCATTTTTGAACAACAAAATTACCCCAATTGTCAGAGAAATCGGGCATATAAGGCGTGGAAATATGACAGCGTGTCTTTTGACATGATTTTGCTATTACAGCAACAATACTACTTGGTGACTGTTTTTAGTTGGTGTGAAAGAGAACGTGAAAAAGGATTTTTTGTTGCTAATAGTTGCTTTACCGAGTTTACTGATAGCGTTTCCTGGCTTTGCTACTGAAAGTGAAGTTAAGCAGAGAAATACTGATAAATCAACCGAAATTATTTTAAATATTCGGAGTTTGAGTGAAATTGAGCTACCCGTCACTAATGCCGAATTATTAACTCAACAATCTGCACCGAGTGAAGTTAATCCAGATCAGCCAGAAACAGAGCAAACTCCGAGCGATGATGCAGACATTTCTATAGAAGTGATCGCAGAACCAGATAACCTACCTCAATCTACTCCAACTTACGTAATTGATCAAGAAGAAATTAAAAAACAAGGTGCTGCAAGTTTAGCCGATATTTTGAAACGAATGCCTGGTTTTGCAATCAATGATGTAGGTCATGGTGCAGATATTCACACAGGTACATACTATCGGGGAGCCTCAATTAATCAGTCTGTATTTTTGATTAATGGCAGACCAATTAACAATAATGTCAACACTTATCATGGTGGAACTGACTTAAATAGCATTCCTGTAGAGGCTATTGAACGAGTGGAATTATATAGCGGCACGGCCTCCGCTTTATATGGTTCTTCAGCCTTTGGGGGAGTTGTGAATATTATCACTAAGGAAGGTTATGACAAACCTAAATTGAGCGCTAGTGCAGAATTTGGCTCATTAAGTTTAAATAATCAACAAGTAACTTATGGTGGTTCATCTGATAATGTCAAGTATAACTTTAGCTTTGAAAGATTCTTTACAGATAACCGTTACCGCGTCCCTGTAGGTGCTGCTAATCGTGATGAACAAGGATTTTTATTCAATGCAGATACAGCTACAAGTACCTACTTTGGTAGCATTGGAGTAGATTTAGATAAGAAAAATTCTTTGAATTTAGATGTTACTTCACTCAGCAGTCGTCGCGGTTTAATTTATTTCGGTTTCCCTCTGCAAAGAGATAGATTAGACCACGATGGTTTAAATGTTGGCTTATCTTGGAAAACTCGATTAGGTAATGGGGAAAGCTCTAATCTTACAACATCAATTGGTTATAACCAAGATTATTTTAGTACTTATGGCCCTACAGGAGTATCATTTTATCGCAGAGGGTCTTTAGATACACAACAACTCACAGCTAGAGTCGATCATGAATGGAAAGTTACTTCCAATAATAAATTGCGCTGGGGATTAGATTTGAAAAATACCGATTTAATCGGTGATGTTTTGAGTACAGATCCTACTAGGATTGCCGAAAACGAAAAGGAAGATCGGAGTTTGTTCAATACAGGTTTATTTGCTGTCAATACTTGGAATATTAGCGATAATTTTCTGATAGATTTAGGGCTAAGGCAAACCTTTGATAGCCAGTTTGGAAATTATCTCAATCCTAGTGTTGGGTTACGTTATGCTGTCACACCAATAGTAGCAGTGCGTGGAAGTTGGGCAGGGGCACAACGCAATCCTGGGTTAGATCAGTTGTATGTTTATGATACGGTTCATGGTTGGGAACCTAACCCTAATTTAAGTCCGGAAACTGGCTCCACTTGGAGTGCGGGAGTAGATGTGAATTTTTCTCAAAATCTGATTGGACAGTTTACTTACTTTGGTAGTAGTATAGGCGATCGCTTGGGAGTCATCGCCGGAAGATGGGAAAACATTGGATTAGTAGATACCAATGGTTTAGAGGCAGCTTTGCAATTAAGAATTGCTTCAGGCTGGTCAACTTTCCTCAACTATACTTATACGGATGCTCAAATAAAAACAGGTGCAGAGAGAGGTTTACAGTTAGGTTTAATTCCCTACTCTGTACTTCAAACTGGTGTAGGTTATGAAAATGCGGGATGGCAAGCTAACTTGTATGTTACTTACAATAGTGGCGCTCGTAGATCCATCTTCGCTAACTCTACTGACAAGCCTACAGATTTTGCGCCATCTTTCGTGAATTTAGATTTGACCGGTCGTATACCTTTAACTAGCAATTTAGGACTGACAGTTTATTTAGAAAATCTACTAGGTGAGCAATATGAGCGAGTTAATCGCATATATAGCCCTGGATTCACTTTCCGTGTGGGTTTAAGCGCCAATTTTTAGGTGTCTGCTTTGCTCTCTGCGTTTTCTGTGACTCTGCGGTTTGAAAGTTATTTATTGAACTACAGAGGCGCAGAAAATACAAAGAAAATAGGAGTTTTTTAGTAAAGACGACGCACCACTATACAACATCGTGCGTTAGGCTAAAGCCGTAACCCACCCTATTTAAGATTTACTTTTAATCTAAAATCTAAAATTGCGATGAGAGCTAAAATTGACAATCAAATACTTTTTATCCACCACGGAGATTTACCAGAGTTTAAGAAAGGTGGTTCGGTGGTGAGAAACTCTTATTTCTGGGCGTTACGTTCAATTGCTGCTCAAGCTTCGCGTTATCGAGATTGGGAATACGAACCGGAGGTTTGGCTAGCGCTTTCACGAATGCTTTTGTCATTTGCTGAATCTGGGTATTTAGGTCTTAGAGAAACCTTGCTGGAGTTTCCTGTATCTCAAGGAGAAATTCCTAAATTACTGCGAGATGTATCCACTTTTGAGTAGCGATGTATAGCTCTCATTAACATCGTCATTAATCGTTTGTCCTTTGTAAACATAAATCATAAAGGACTAATGATGATGGATAACCTCACGAGTTATGCGAGTTAAATGGTAATATAAAATAGCAATTTTGACATTTCAAAATGAGTAAAGTGGCTGTTTAACTAATGATGTGCTTTTTCTAGTCAAATTTAAAGTACTCCTGTTCATTTCTGAACTCAGGTTAGGCATCTCTTGCCAACAACGGCGGCAGAACCAGTAGGTTTCTTGTGAACGAATGTGACGAAGCATTTGGTTTGAACAGCAAGGGCAGTTTGTCATAAAATTGTTGTTTTATTAAAAAAGTTAAACACGAATAAGTTGTTCGATCTTGGCTTCACTACCAACAGTTTTAATTTATAAACAGAAAATAAAGAACTAATAAAGAAATGAAAGTAGTTCACAACTTTTAAAAATATCAACGCCCGTTTGCTTTAGCCTGATAGAGCAATACGTTTGAATTAAGGGACTTCCAACTAAAAAAATATCCCATCCCTGCGGGACGCTACGCCTAGCTTGCTTCCCTAAAGGGCTACGCATTTAAGGGCAGGGGAGCAGGGGAAAAACAGTAGTGTTGAGTCCAGAAATTGGGATAATTTATTTTTTGGAGTTCCCTAAACGTAGAAATCACTGTGGCAATTCCGATAGTCAAGGTGAGTGAGGTGCTGCTTCACACGTTTTTGTTTAATCCATTAGTGAAGTAAAATCCCAACCCAGCAGTTGAGCAACTTGAGCAGGGAGCGTAACTGGATTAAAGGGTTTGAGGATTACACCTGCAACTTGATACTGTCGCAAAATTTGCGAATCCAGCCATCGCGCTTTAGCACTGAGCAGCACTACAGGAATAGCTTGAGTTTCTGGATTATTTCTTAGTTTATTCATCAACTCAAAACTAGCAATGTTACGGATTGAGATATCTAATACAATCGCATCAGGACTATGATGTACTGCATTCTGCAATCCTTCTAATGAGGAATCTGCTGTCACCACATTCCAACCAGCTAAATCTTGGAGGCAAAATTTGACTATCTCACGTACATTTAGTTCATCATCAATGAGCAATATCGTTTTGCCGGTTATATTTACCTCCGTTAGCATATTCATTTCATTTCATATACCTTTCCGGTGATATAAAAGATTTTTATCTGTAACCAAAAAAGATAAATTACAAAAATAAAAAACTAATAAAGATATAGGTTTTGTTACAAATCTTAAAAATTAATCGTCCCACCCAAGAATCTTGGTAACTTCGTTGCAAATAGAGGTGGGTTCAAAGGGTTTGGTAATAATCCCGGCAATTCCCATCTGGGCGAAACGGGCGCGATCGCTTCCTTGGACTTTCGCTGTTAACAAAATCACTGGAATCCCTTGGGTTGCAGAATTTGACTGAAGTTTTTCGTATACTGCAAAGCCGTCAATATCAGGCATAGACACATCAAGTAGAATGGCATCAATGCGTTCTGTCTGGGCGATTTTTAGTCCTTCTGCCCCTGATGCAGCTGTCAGGGTGTCCCATCCTCCCAAGTCTTCTAAACAAGCTTGTACTAATTCGCGGATTCGTTCTTCATCATCCACAATTAATAATTTTTTAGTCATTTGTCATTTGTCATTGCTTATTTATTATTCTCTCCTGCCCCCTGCTCCCTGCCCCCCTGCCTAATTTCCCGGCAATGGCAGAGTGAAGAAAAACGTGCTGCCAACACTAAGAGTACTCTCAGCCCAGATTTGCCCACCGTGCTGTTCAATAATACTACGACAGATTGCCAATCCCAAGCCTGTGCCGCCTTTGGTGCGAGAATCAGAGGCATCTATTTGCTGAAATCGTCCAAAGATTACTTCTAACTTCTCTGCTGGGATACCTCGTCCTTGATCCGCGATCTGGAACAGGACGCGATCTGTTTGCTGTTGGACACTCAGGGTAATAGTAGAATCGGCAGGTGAGAATTTAATCGCATTACCTAACAGATTGGTGAGTGTTTGAACAATGGCATCAGCAGCTGCCCAAACTTGAGCATTGGTAGGGTAGATATTAAAGGTAATATTTTGCTGATTGGCGATCGCTTGCACTCCTGCTACTGCTTGTTGAATTAAATCAGCCGCATTGCAGGTGGTTTTTTCTAAGACAGCTCGATCCGATTCTAAGCGTTCCAAATCGAGAATATCGTTGACAAGACGCACTAAGCGATCGCTATCGATGGCTGCAATCTCAATCATCCGCTTGAATTTGTCTGGTTTTTTGTCGTAGATACCAGTTTGTAGTAAGCCTAGTGCGGCGCGAATTGCAGTTAAGGGAGTGCGGAGTTCGTGGCTAACAATACCAATAAACTCACTCTTGATCAGATTAACCTGCTCTAGTTCAGTAATATCTTCGGCAATCCCAGCAATCCGAACTACCTCTCCTAGTTCATTTTTGATCGGAAATGCGCGATCGCGAATCCAACGGATTGAATGATCAGGACGGATAATCCGATATTTTTTATCGTATTGCCCTGGCGCAAGCTGTTCAACGAATTCAATTTCGACACGCTGGCGATCTTCTGGGTGAATTGCATCAAACCAATCTGAATAGTTGTGATACAAGTTCTCACAACTTCTTTGCCAGATGGTTTCATAAGCCTTGCTCACATATAGAACTTGCTGACTTTGATTATCGGTCATCCAAAATACTGCTTGGATGTTTTCTGCCAGCTGACGAAACTTTTCTTCGCTCTCGCGCAAAGCTTCTTCGATGCCTTTGCGCTCAGTGATATCTTGGTGAACCGCAACCAGAACGTCGCCGTAGTCGGGATGCTTGAATACAGAAGTCGTCACACTACACCAAAATGGTGTACCATCTTTTTTAAGATTCTGGACTTCATGGGTGGCTTCAGTATTTTGTAAGACGGCAGACAGAGTGCCTTGATTTACATCTTTAATATTTACCGATTTGGTGAAAAAGTTCACAATCGAAACGTGCTGACCGTTGAGTTCATTAGAGTCATAGCCAAACATCTGCTCAAATTTAGGATTGGCATAGACAATGACTGCATTATCAATTCTCACTAAGCAAATGCCTTCCCCCATATTTCGGGTGATTACAGCTTGAAGCTCCAGCATTTGCGACTGTTCTAAAAGTGTGAGTTGAGTTTGTTGCTGCTCTATGACTGTTTTTCGCAGGCGATCATTTGTCTCTGTCAGTTGTGAAGTCCGCTCTTGCACTCGTTGCTCAAGTTCGGCATTGAGTTGTTGTAGGGCAATTTCTGCCTGTTTGCGCTCCGTTAGTTCTGTATGCACCTGTTCAAACAAAGCTGCTTGCTGGATAGCAATGCTTACTTGCGCTCCTAACTGCCGCAACAGAGTAATTTCTGAAGATTGCCACTCACGAGGAGCCTTACATTGATGAGCTGCCAGTAATCCCCACAATTCATCTCCCAAGGAAACGGGAACGACTAGATTTGCCCTCACCTGGAGACTTTCTAAAAATGCAATGTGACAGGAACTAATTCCGGCAGTATAAATATCAGTTTTCGCAGTGACTAAGCCTTGTTTAAAGGGTTCGACGTTCTCTTCACCAATGCAAGGGTCACAAATCTGGAGTGGCAAAAGAGCCATACAGTCCGGTGCTACAGACTCAACAACAAGCGTTCCACCCCAACCTGGATAAAATTGGAAGATCGTCACGCGATCGCACTTAAGAAACTGCCGCACTTCATCGACAGCAGTTTGCAAGATATCTTGTAAATTGAGCGATTGCCGGATACGCTGGGTCATCTCCGTTACTAAGCGCTGTTGCTCAAATTGCTGTTGCAGCGTTTCTTGTGCTTGTTTGCGTTCGTCAAGAGTCATCCGCAGTTGCTCGGCATTTTCTTGAGACAATTGTTGGTTGAGTTGTTGAATCTTCCGTCTGCTGTATTGAAGATTGCTAGTGATTAGGTTAATCACCAAGGCAACCAGTAAAAAGATACTTAGCCGCAATAATTTTTCTGGTTGATCGATCCAGAATTCATATCGCGGAAGGATAAATAAATAATCAATTGCCAGTGTGGAAAGGACAACTGTAATGATCCCTGGTTGAAAGCCACCATACCAAGTACTTACAATAATAGCTATATAGAAAAATGCACCAATTGTTCGAGAAATCAGAGGTTCTAACCAAAGTGACACCAGCAGGGCGATCGCTGTGGAGCCAATAGCAACACCGTAGGTGAATAATCGCGGATAATTTTTCATCATGCATTACTTCTCCCTGCCTGAAAGCGCCAGCGCGTTCTTTGAATGCGGCTCAGTACCCGCGTCACAAGTTCTGGCCCTAGCACTGGCTTGCTGATAAAATCATCGGCTCCAGCAGCAAAAGCTTGCTGAAGGAATTCTGCTTCGGTATGAGATGTAACTACTAAAATCGGTAAATCTCCCCACTGGGCATCCTGGCGCACGACTTTGCACAACTCTAGTCCGTTCACTATTGGCATTTCTAAATCTAGCACCACCAAGTCTGGAGATGTTGCAATCAGCATCTTCCAAAATTGCTGTGATTCTGCCAAAGTTGTTACTTCCAGCCCCCAAGGAGTCAGCAAAGCTGATAATCCAGCCAGTATTACAGGGTCATCGTCTACAATTAAAACTTTGGCTTCTGAAGTTTTAGGTTGAGGTAAGACACGAGCGATCGCCTGAAAAATCTGCTCGGTTGTCGCTGGTTTATGCAAAAATTGTCTAGCTCCTAAACGCGATACTGTCAGTCGATCTGCCAAGGTATTTCGTCCTGTAAAAACAATTACTGGGATATTTGGCGATCGCTCTGCTATCTCGCTCAATAATATTAATCCATCTTCCTCTGTTGTTGGAAAACTCAAATCCAGTAAAACAGCGTCAGGATTTGCTAGGGAAAAAAGCGATCGCGCTGTTTCTAAGTTTGGTGCAACCTTCATCCTGATTCCCCATGAGTCGGCTTCTGCTTGCAACTGCTCTGTCAGCGTTGTATCATCATCGATTACTAACAGACGATAAGTTTGGTTTATCGGAAAGTTTTGAGCGGTAGAAGTGACAGCAGGCTTGGTTAACTCTTGCTGTAATGCTGTTACCAGTTGCGAAAAATCAGAGATTTGATCGGGAGATAGCGAGGAATTTTCAAGCAGCAAATACTCTATTTTTCGTGCAAGCGGGGAACCCTCTGGATAACCGAACGACCCCATCGAGCCTGCTAGCTTATGGGCTTCATGCAATGCCCTTTGCTGTAACTCTTCATTTAAATTCCCTGATAAGAGTGCAGTTTTTGCCTCATCCAGCACTACAACCTGTCCGGCAAAAGAATTACGAAAGCGCTCCAGCACCCGATTTACAGAAGTCATATCTTTGATACCGGGTTTTTTCTTTCCATCTTGATTCCTTTGCACAACAGAGATGGAGCAATTAGGTGCAGGCCTGATGCGATAGCCCATGCCATATACCGTTTCTAGAAATTCTTCTGCTAGACCTGCTGTTTTCAGTTTCTTTCGCAGGTCTTTAATATGAGTTGTAACTGCATTTTCAGTCGGCGCATCATCAAAGCCCCAAAGTCGGTCTAGAATCACTGCACGACTAAAGATCCGTTCTGGGTTTTGCAAAAACAACTCTAGCAGTTTATATTCTGTTGCTGTAAGGGGAATTTCCTGCTCATTACAAATTACTCTGCCGGCACTTGGATCTAAACAGAGATTTCCCCAAGTTAACGTGGATGATGAGATTGCCTCATTGCGTCGTAATAAAGAGCGAATTCTGGCTAGTAATGCTTCTGGGTCGAATGGCTTAATGACATAATCATCTGCTCCCGCATCTAACCCTGCCACAATATCTGCATTAGAATTTTTCCCTGTTAACAACAGAATGGGTTTACGGTAGCCTTGCTTTCGCAGTTGCCGACACAAGCTAATGCCATCCAGTTTCGGAATTAGCCAGTCCAGCAAAATCAACTCATATTCAGCCGATAGCGCTAGTTCTAATCCAGCTTGCCCATTGCTTGCAATGTCGATAGTATAACGATTTGCACTCAATAACTCGAAGAGTGCTTTACTCAGTAATACGTCATCCTCTACCAACAAAATTTTCATAAGTTGTATCAAAAGAAGATGCTTATGACACCTTCGCGATCGCAAGACACACCCCAATACGGTTCGGATAAGCAGGGGAGGCAAGAGGGTATATGTTCAGCCATTTTTTCTCCCCCTGCTCTCTCTGCCTGCCTCAACTAA
Source organism: Nostoc sp. (assembly GCF_035638895.1). Lineage (GTDB taxonomy): Bacteria > Cyanobacteriota > Cyanobacteriia > Cyanobacteriales > Nostocaceae > Nostoc. The sequence continues at coordinate 23,878 of NZ_DASQZC010000614.1, forward strand.
GAAATTCCTTAACCGAACGGTATTAGGACACACCCTCTGCGTGGTCAAACTTTTATGTTATTTTAATATATCGTTACAAAGAAGACAACAAGTTAATTTAGATTTTGCAGTCTGACATATTTGTTTATAAGCCTTAACAAAAAAGTAGTATTCTTCTTTACTTTGATTGTGAGAGATGTATTTAATTATTTTTTCTGTAAAAACCTAGAATCCTCATAAAATCTTTATATTTATAGATTATTTTTTTGAAAGTCTCAAGTCTGCTCTAGAAATTATGCAATACCTTTACTATCTGGCAAATGCTAGTCTGACACTGCGAGTTGTTGAATATTTTAGTAGGAATGGCCTTTCTGTTGAATTTGTTACTGTAATTAATCAATTTCATGGTTGGATAATCAACGTCAAAATGAAATCTTTTGTTTCAGTAGAAAAGGATAAAGACATTAGAGCTTTCTTGAATGAATTGGGAATTATTTACTCACCATCCGAACTCATTAGTCAGGTTCTAAGCAGTTTGGAAGCTGGAGAATCAGCAATTAATGTTATGGAACGCTATCATGTAGCGGTAGTTTCTCATGGTAGACCGCAGCCTAATGAGATTGAAGTATTCCGACAAAGTTATATCCGAGGATTGGGCTACTGTCCACAAAACTTAGCTTGATTTCAAATTATCAGAAAATAGTTCTAAGCGACTTTCAAATAAAAATATACCATCGTTATAGGGGCAGGGGAAGCTGGGGAAGCTGGGGAGGCAGGGGGTAGGCTGTTAACTTTGTGGGTTTTTAAGTGATATTTTTCATACAATGTTGAAAAGCTCACTAAATGGGGTCTAAAGTTATTGAATTCACAATTAGACACTTTGGTTGAATTGGTTAGAAATAGCGACACAAGCGTGATGAAGAAGAAATTAATAGATAAAAACGCTGACCTGACTGCCAGTCTTTCGAGAAGTCTGTATTTTGAGAAAGCAATCAGGCATTTTGATAAAGTAATCAGCAAATATACTGGCCATAAGAGCATGGTGAGACAAGGGGGAAGAATTACTGTAACTCTTAGTCTTTGTCTCTTGTGCCCCTACGATAGATGTGGTTGCAATGCACGAAAATTGCCGTAACTAATATTACATGACTAAAATAATAATTGCACTTATCGGGCACTCAAATGAAGTTCACTCCGTCACGATTAGTCATCATAGACAAACCCTAGTTAACAGTAGTACTGAGCTAAGGCTAGTTGTGAGAAGACAATTAATATGTAGCAGTTAGTAGAGGAAAATAAGGTGAAAATAGCGATTATTGCTAAAACATTACTTACACCTATATGTTTGTTAGCTTTATTTACGCCAAGTCAAGCATCGGCTCAACTTATACCGCAACCTTGGGTTTCAGTCGGTGGAAAAGATGGTGATGTAACTTATGCTGTAGGAGCTAGGGCTTTAAATTTTGGGGTTGAGCTAGGAACTGGCCCTGATGGTGCTACGGGAGTAGATGTTTTAAAATTTATTAGCTTGCCTGTAATTTCACCCTATGTAGGAGTTGGACTTTATTCAGAAGATAAAGGTGTTGCAGTTTCAGGTGGC
>NZ_DASQZC010000615.1:0-13608 GCF_035638895.1 Nostoc sp.
CATCTATGACTTGGTGTTAGCAGATGTGATGATGCCCAGAATGGATGGATTTGAGTTGCTGCGATCGCTACGGGCTTCACCAAATACCCAGACAATCCCGATTATTTTGCTCTCTGCCCGTGCTGGTGAAGAATCACGGGTGCAAGGTTTAGAAACTGGCGCAGATGACTACTTAATTAAACCCTTCTCGGCACGGGAATTGTTAGCGCGAGTCAATGCCAACCTCCAATTAGCACAGCTGCGAAGCGAAGCAGTCTACCGCGAACAGGTAATGCAGGCAGTACAAACACTCAATAATCGCTTAGAGCAACAAGTGAAAGCGCGGACTGCTCAACTAGAAGCCATTAACCAAGAACTGGAGGCGTTTTCTTCCTCAATATCCCACGACTTGCGAACGCCGCTACGCTACATCAGCAGCTTTGCCGAACAGTTGCAAAGCAAGCTCAATGCAACCCCCGTCCATGCATCCAGTTTGCAGATTCTCAACATTATCACCAAATCTGCTCTTGAGGCAGAAAAAATGGTAGACGACTTGCTGGAATTTTCCCGCCTGGGGAAGACAAAAATGTATTTAACTACTGTTAATATCAGCCAATTGGTGCAACAGGTGCGAGAACACTTGCAGCCGGAGCTAATCGGGCGATCGCTCCACTGGGAAATCGAACCATTGGCAACGGTAAAGGCTGATTCGGCACTGCTGCGGCTAGTACTACAAAATTTGCTGTCGAATGCCGTCAAGTACACGCGCAATAACACCGAAGCTGCCATCAAAATTGGTAGGATTGAACAGGAGCAAGAAGTGATTTTCTTTGTCAAAGATAATGGTGCAGGGTTCAACATGGAATACTGCGATCAACTATTTAGCATATTTCAACGGTTGCATCCCCAGGACGAGTTTCCTGGCACAGGAGTCGGGCTTGCCACTGCACGGCGGATCATTCATCGACATGGCGGACGCATCTGGGCAGAAGGCGCAATCGACGAGGGCGCAACGTTTTACTTTTCGCTCCCGAAACATAAGGTGTAGTTATGACAGCATTGCGCTTTCTTTTGCTGGAAGACAATCCCCTTGATGCAGAGGTGATAAATGTCACCCTGACCGATGGCGGCGCTAATTTTGAACTGCTCCGGGTAGAAACTCGCGCTGAGTTTGTGAAGGCATTAGAAACCAATGCGTTTGATTTGATTTTGGCAGACTATACCTTGCCCGGTTTTGATGGCATTTCCGCCTTGAAAATTGCCGAAAACTTGTGTCCTGACACGCCCTTTATTTTCGTCTCTGGCAGTATGGGCGAAGAATTGGCGATTGAAGCCCTGAAACTGGGAGCCACCGACTATGTGCTAAAGCGCAACTTACGGCGGTTGGTTCCTTGTGTCCAACGAGCGCTACGAGAAGCCCAAGAAAAGCGCGATCGCCAACTTGCCGAAGCCCGCCTGCGTCAAGTTGCGGCCAAACTGCCTCATGGCGCTGTGTTCATTGTGGATCGAGATTTGCGCTACCAGCTTGCAGAAGGCGAAGCACTAGAGTGGGTCGGTATGACTACTGAAAAATTTGTCGGCAAAACACTCTGGGAAGTCCTCGAACCCGCCTTGGCAGCCAGCTACGAACCCTACTTCCGTCAAGCTCTCAATGGCGAATCATTTGCCTTTGAGCACAACAGCCACGATCGCTACTATATTTCTCATGGCACACCCTTACGCAACGATCGCGGTGAAGTTGATGCTGTGCTGGTAATGTCCTACGACATTACCGCTCGCAAACAAACCGAAACCGCCCTCAAACAAAGTGAAGCTCGCTTTCGGTTAATGGTGGAAAGTGCAAAAGAATATGCCATTTTAACCATTGATCCCAACGCTACGATCACCAGTTGGAATGCTGGTGCCGAACACTTGTTCAAGTATTCAGAAGCAGAAATGATTGGCCGTGACAGTCGCAGCCTTTATTCCTTTGAAGACAACATAAAAGACCGTGCTATCTGGGAATTGCAGACCGCCCAAACTCAAGGACAGGCAGAAAATGAGTGCTGGCATATCCGAAAAGACGGTAGTCGCTTTTGGGGTAGTGGCTTTGTGATGCCCATACGCGATGAAGCGGACGACGTGCAAGGATTTATTAAAATCATGCGCGACGTAACCTCACAGAGGCAAGCTGATGAACGTTTTCGGTTGCTCTATGACATCACCAGCGATCTCCTGGCGGTTGAGCAACCGATGACGCTGATGCACAATTTATTCAGCAAACTCGCACCTGTGCTAGGGTTGGACTTTTATTACAACTACATCGTCGAGTCAAAAGACAACCGCCCCATCCTACATTTGAAAAACCATCAAGGCATTACTCAAGAGATCGTAGAGGCGATCGAGTGGCTTGAGTTCGGTGAAGACCTCTGTGGATTGGTGGCTCAAGAACGCCAGCAAATCGTTCTCGACCACGCCCAAATTGCCACTCATCCTCGTGCCCACACCATCCGCGACCTGGGTGGCACCACTTATGTCGGTCAACCGTTAATTATCCAAGAACGGTTATTGGGAACCATCTGCTTTGGTAGCCGCACTCGCACTCGCTTTACAAGAGAAGAAATCGATTTGCTGCAATTGATTTCTGAGCAGATAGCGATCGCTCTTGATCGCGCAAACCTAATTGTCTCAATTCAGCAACACGCAGAACAGTTGCAACGAGCTAACCAGATTAAAGACGAGTTTTTAGCAGTGCTGTCTCATGAGTTGCGATCGCCCCTCAACCCCATCTTAGGCTGGACACAACTGCTGCAAAAAGGCAAGCTCAATGCCACCCGTCAACGTGAAGCACTGCTAACGATTGAACGCAACGCCAAATTGCAATCACAATTAATTGAAGACTTGCTCGACATTTCGCGCATTATGCAGGGCAAGCTGTCCTTAACAGTAGCTCCCGTCGATTTAACCTCTGTTATTTCTGCTGCTGTCGAAACGGTGCGTTTAGCAGCAGAAGCAAAGAATATTGGGTTACAGATTGATTTTGAGGCGACTGCACCTATCTCTGGTGACGCTGCCCGTTTGCAGCAAGTGGTGTGGAACTTGCTTACCAATGCCGTCAAATTCACACCAACTGACGGACAAGTAATCGTTGAATTAAGGCAAATTGCAGGGCAAGCTCAGATCCGGGTGAGCGATACAGGCATTGGCATTCAACCGAAATTTCTCCCGTATGTGTTTGAGTATTTCCAGCAAGAGGATAGCTCGACGACGCGCAGATTTGGGGGGTTGGGGCTTGGCCTTGCGATCGTGCGTCAAATTGTAGAACTGCACGGTGGTACAGTCAAGGCAGAAAGCTTGGGTGAGAATCAGGGCGCAACCTTTATAGTTCAAATACCTATCTTGAATCAGTCAGCAAAAATTGTCCTTGAGTCAGATCACGCTAAAGCATCAAGCGCAGAGACTCCCTTAAGCAACCTGCAAATTTTGCTCGTAGATGATGATACTGATACTCGTGAGTTTGAAGCATTTTTGCTAGAACAAAATGGCGCAAAAGTGACAGCCGTAGCGTCTGGGCTAGAAGCATTGCAAGTACTTGATAGTTTCATTCCTGATGTAATTATGAGTGATATCGGCATGGCTGATATGGATGGCTACATGCTGATTGAGCAAATTCGTTCGCGCCCAGCCAATCAGGGAGGAACGATTCCGGCGATCGCGCTTACCGCTTATGCCGCAGATATTGACCAGCAAAAAGCGTTGACTGCTGGGTTTCAAGTTCACATTACCAAGCCATTAGAACCAGAGGAGTTAGTCAGGAAGATTCTAAACCTGCTAGAACACAACTAATAGGGTGAAAACCCTGTTGAAATCGTGCGTGTACTCGCAGCAAACATGGACATTGCACGGGAACTCGCCGGAGAATAAACAAACTAATTGTTTATAGTCAAATAAAAATCATCACATGCAGCAATGCAACACCAATATCCAACATCCAAAATCCGAAGCTGACTATGGTGTTGGGAACTTTTTCTTTTGCAGGTTTGGCTTCTTTAATATCCAGCAATCGTGCTAATTCGGTTGTATTCAATGACTTGACGAGACTCAAACCAAGCGACTTACTAGAAATGCTTTGAGTGTATGCGGCGTTAAGGTAGGGCGTGTATTGCGGCTTTCCTACAATGTATGTTTGGAAAAAAGGTAAGCTTAAAACATTCATGTAACGACGCGCTTGGGAAGCATCGCCAATCATATCAGCAGGTAATGCTACTTGTTGATTTGTAGGGTTGGCATTGCCAATAGTGGAAAAGTGAGTGCCACCTACAAGCATGACGAGATATTTTTGTGAATTCGCCAACCAGGAGAAAGGTAAAATTTGTTCGGATAAAGCTGGTACAACTGTATCATCACTACTGCTGACAATCATCACTGGAGTTTTGATTTGACTTAAGCCAGCTTTGCCAAAAATAGAACTAGTAATGGGATTAACTGCGATCGCAGCTTTCACTCTCTCATCCCGCAGGTTATAATCCTTGCCAGACTTACTGATGCTCAATTCTAAAGCGCGACACTGGAGCATTAAAGACATATTCCAGGTATTTTGCAGTGTTGCTGGTTGACAGTCAAGTTTTAGCTGCTCAAAGTTGATTTTAGCGCCTGCCAAGGCTAAGGCTGTGTAGCCTCCCAAAGATTGACCAAATACTCCGACTTGTTGCAGATTTAACCGACCTTTAAACCGTGAATCAGATTGATTCCCTTTTTCCAATTGATTCAAGATATATGTTATGTCCATTGGTCGGTCTTGAAATTCACCTGGTTCTGCTATTTCATTGACGCGTCCTTTTAATAGAGAACGCAATTGTTTAGCATCACTACCAGGGTGATTGGGAACGACGACGGCAAATCCGTAAGAAGCTAGATGCGTGGCTAAATATTGAAAGTTGCTGCTATCTAAACCCAACCCATGAGAAATCACAATTACGGGTGCAGCATTCTGGACATTGGGAATATAAACATCAGTTAACAAAAGCCGATTGCGTGTTGAGTCAAAAAACTTTTGGGTGTATTTTTGCGACTTAAACTTTCCCGGAACCTTTAAATCGGGCAATTGCGATAAATTCGGTTGTTTGATAGTAGCAGCTTCTATTTTAGACTCTTGCGAAACTGCTGCGATCGCTCGATGGGTTTGGTTAACAAGTTTCTCTAATTCCGTAGCTATTTCTAAAGTCTGCGCTACGTCAAGGCGAATGCTGCTGGTGGGATATTTACGCAATACATTCAAAAGTGTTAAGCCTTCCGATTCACCAGAGGCTAAAATTAGCGCCGAACGCAAAGCACCAAATCCTGGTTCTGGGTGACTGCTTTTGATAATTTGTGCTAACCGATGCAGCAACAACTCTCCTTGGGGTGTGTGGAGAAGTTGCGAAACTACTACCGGACTAACTTTCACACGATTAAGTAAAATCCGCCGCAATTCTTGAAACTGTTGTAGAGGCAGATATTGCTGATACGCTGCCAAATCTTCGTTAATTACACCTGTTTTAGCATACTTTTCTAAAGTAGTGACTGAAATGGAAAGCTCTAAAGCTGAATAAGATGCATAAATCTGCTCTGCTGCCAAGACAGAATTGCTAATTCCAAACGTTGGCAGCACCATTGAAAGAACCAGCAATAGAGAATTTTTTCTCAGGGTGCTGGCCCAATTACCAAACAAACTATTCATCGCTCAACTGTTTCGGTAGTCTAGTTTTCTCAGGTGTTGGCTTTGGTAGTTATTCGGACACCCTGCTTGGTTTACTTAAAGTTATTAGCCTGGATTTTATCAAAACAGAATTTAGGAGTCAGTAGTTAGAATCGTCTACTAATTAATTCTGACTCCTGAATTCTGATTTCTGAACTCTTCTTCAAGAATTTTCTCTTGGCTATCAAATTAATAATCAGATCCTACAGAGTCACACAGATGGTTCAAGTATCCATCTTATAAGAGGCTGACCCCGTAGTTTGCCTTCACTAGTAAATCATAACAAATAAAAAATGTTCTGCCTCAGTATTTATGTTGTAGCTTTGAAGATGGCACGAATTTACTAGATGAAAAACCTAGTACTAATCTTGAAAACTATTCTTATTAATTAGCTTTTCCCAAGGCGATCGCTACTGAACCTATGACTACTAAACCCGCTCCTAATATTGCTATGGAAGTGAAGTTTTCTGATGGTATCCAATTAGGTGCAATAACTGATACAACTGCAACTGATATTAATGTCACAATGGGAGCTAAAGCTATTACTGCACTCACTCGTGATGCTTCCCAATGCTCTAATGATTCGGCAAAAGCACCGTAAGCGATTAAAGTATTCAAACCACAAAAAACGAGTATTAATAAATGGAAGCTATCAAGTATAAAAAGTGATTGTATTTTGGCTAAAGGAGTGAATAATAAAGCACAGCCCCCATAAATAATCAGCATAATGCTAGGGGAAGATAAAGATTGTAATAGCTGCTTTTGTGCCAAAGCATAAATAGCCCATGACGTTGCTCCTAGTGCTATCAAGACACTACCTAGTATGTATGTGCCAGGCGCTGTAATTAAATTTGCTAGTTGTTCTCGAAAAAATAAAATATAACCGCAAATCATTACACTGACACCAATCCATTGATACAGCCGATAACGTTCTTTAAAAATCACTAACCCTCCGAAACCTAATAAAAGGGTAGATAATTGAATGAGAACTTCAGCGTTAGCAGGCGATGTTAGTGCTAAACCTTGCATGAAGAGAAAGTAATTAATCCCTAAGAATAGTGTAGCGATCGCTAATAATTTCCAAGAAGCAGAACGCAGTTGTTCTAACTTTGGTAATTTACCACGTATTCCTAAATACACACCAAGCAGTAAAAATGATACCAAAAACCGAAACCAAATAACGGTATAGACATCAAGTACTTGCAGAGCGATCGCCAGAGCAATAGGTAAAATTCCCCACAATAAGGCCGTCAATAGCGATAACACTAGCCCTAAGCGCCAGCGACCAGAACTTTGATGTAGTGACATTCAAATATTTTACCTAGAGTAGGGCTGATGATAAATTAAACGTATCGAATTTGTATACCTAAATTTTATCAAGCTCTTGTAGATAAAGCATGTTAATAGCCTGCTGAATGCAAGTTAAATGTAGAATAGCTTACCTACCTTACTGAATTTCTTTATAGTCTAATAGCGTTTTTTGATCACATAAAATTTGTAAATTGTCTAATTACTTTACATGAATATTACATTTGGAATTTCATTCAAGATGTATAATTCTTTCGCTGTTGTTTTACCAAAAAAAACTTATGGGGATTATACCCATAATAAGCTTAGTAGTCTTTATTACTAGCTTATCAATTTATTTGCTACTGACCTCAAAAGGTCGGTTTTTGCTGAAATCTTTGGTAACAAAAATAAAACGCCAAGGGTGGAAATTCAGGAATGTTTTGTTTAATTACCTGAGATCAAGATTTTCAAAGACTATAACAATTGCTGCCATTATTCTGGCAGCAGTAATAGCTGGAAATACCGTATCGGCACAGGTTACGCCGCCGCCTCTAACTTCGCTCAAGAGCGTATCGGTTCCAGAGCCTAACAATCTAGGAGACTTTGTAAAAGACAAAGTAGCTGCAATCAAGTTAGGAAAGGCTCTTTTCTGGGATATGCAAGTTGGCAGCGACGGAAAGACCTCCTGTGCTAGTTGTCACTTCCATGCTGGAGCTGACAATAGATCCAAAAATCAGATTTCTCCTGGGCTTTTGCGGATTAATGCTAATGGTACAGTGAATCCGGATACAGTTTTTGATGTAGGTGGTGGGCCAAACTACCAGCTTAAACCGGGAGATTTTCCCTTCCACAAACTGTCAAACCCGAATGATCCTAAAACCGTTGTATCTGACCGAAATGATGTCAGTTCCTCTCAGGGCGTCTTCAATGCTAAGTTTGTTGATGTTAAACCTGGTAGCGCGGAAGACGAAGTAAAAAACGAGCTAGATCCGGTGTTTAACGTGAGAGGTACAAATGTGCGCCGCGTCCAGCCGCGTAACACCCCAACGGTGATTAATGCAGCATTCAACTTCCGCAACTTTTGGGATGGAAGGGCAGAGAACATCTTTAATGGGGTGAATCCCTTCGGTTTAAGAGATCCTAACGCCTCTGTAGTAAAAGCAGAAAAGCCAAATCAACTCAAATTTGTCAAAATCAGACTGAATAATTCGTCTTTGGCTTCTCAGGCGCTTGGGCCGCCACTGAGTTCCTTCGAGTTGTCGGCTGATGGTCGCACTTTTCAAGAAATTGGTGATAAGTTCGGGCGAATTGACAACAAAAAATCTCTCAGCAAACTGCCGGTAGATAATCTAGATAATCTTGCTGATAATCTAGTTGGGCCGCTACTCAATTCTGTTGATGAACTTACTGGTAATTTGGCGCAAATTGGCAACAGTACATCTATCAGCACACTGGTGCAAAATGTTCTGTCAATTAGAGGTACAAAGCTCCCCCGAGTCCTGGGGCAAAAGTTATCTCGCCTCAGACCCTTAGGCAAACAGGTTGTACATCCACAAGACAGCGTTTTAGGTGCAGACAGTAGATCGCCTCAGCCCGGACTGAAGGATAAAACCTACGATGAGCTGATTAAAGATGCCTTTAAGCCGGAGTGGTGGAAGTCTAATCGACTCATCCAAGTTGATTCTGAAGGTAAACGGACTTTTGTCAACGGCGCTGATAACTCATCTCAAACCGATGAGTACACGCTGTTGGAGTATAACTTCTCGCTGTTCTTTGGGCTGGCAATTCAGTTGTACGAGTCTACACTCATTGCCAACGATACGCCTTTTGATCGCTTTTTGGCAGGAAACACCACAGCCTTAACTAAGCAGCAGCAACTAGGTAAAGACCTGTTTCAGGGCAAGGCTCTGTGTATTGGTTGCCACGCTGGATCAGAATTAACAGCTGCTTCAGTGAGCAGCGTAGCTAAAGACGGACGAATCAAACGTGCGCCGTTCGGTGCAAAATCCCCTGAAGACAATGGCTTCTTCAATATCGGCGTTAGACCTGTTACGGACGACCCCGGTTTGGGTGCTAATGACGGTTTACAAGGTAATAACCCGCTTTCAGAGGCACGATTGGCTCAGTTAGGGAAATTTCAGCTTCTTCTGGGCCAAAACCCCCCCACCCTGAATCCACCGTTGAATTCTAGTGAAAAAGTGATTGCAGACGGAGCTTTCAAAGCGCCTGGACTTCGCAATGTCGAACTCACTGCTCCCTACTTCCACAATGGAGGTCAAGCCACTTTAGAGCAAGTGATTGATTTTTACAATCGAGGTGGTGACTTTGGCGCTCTTCCCGCATTGAATCTGTCATCAGCAGAAAAACAGCAATTGGTCGCCTTTTTAAAGGGACTAACTGATGACCGAGTTAGGTTGGAGAAAGCGCCTTTTGATCATCCGCAACTTTTTGTGCCCAATGGACATCCAGGTAATCAGACATCCGTTAACGACGATGGTACAGGCAAAGCTACAGATAGCTTACTAGAAATTCCTGCTGTTGGTAGGAATGGTGGTAGTGCTATACGAAATTTCTTGAACTAATACCATTTCACGAAAAACCTGATACCGATAGATATGTAGGGGGGTACATCTGTCATTGGTGTCAACTTAACGCAAAACCCTGGCAATGACGTTATATCAAGCTTACTCAATTACCAATTAAGTCGTCGGAACCCCACCCCGCTTTTGTCTAGCGACAAAACCTCCCCTCCCCGTGAACGGGGAGGGGATTAAGGGTTGGGGTAAAACGCCTGTGGGATAAGCGTTTTTACTTAAGTTGACACCAATGTACATCTGTACGCCCCTACATTTATTCTGACAATTCATCGGTATCTGGAAAACCTCTCTCCTAAGAGGAGAGAGACTTTGAATTTTCCCCCTTCCCGCGACGAGTTGGGGGTTAGGTGAATCGTTAGCTTTTCCACATAACATGAAAAGTCAGACTTTTATTAAGGAGTGCGTAGGCGTAGCCCGCCGGAGGCATCGCCAAGTATCGGTTCTATATTGCTAACTTTGGTATTGTCTAGGTAATTGTAGACTCTTCTCGAAACTTCACGGACAAAATCTCCAGCTTTGGGATCGTAGTTTGGTCTTTGCACCAAAACACCTGCTAAATAGCTTTTCCCGTTGGGCATTTGAATTATACCGACATCACCAATGAGAAATCTCAATGTACCAGTATTGGTTTTATTTTATGGTAAAAAATTGATTGTGACAAAATCTAGTTAATATTAATTAGCTTGATTGAAATTATCTTGTTAGAATCCTAATGCGTTATTCTCAACGTTTGCGACTGCCATCAAAATATTTCAATATTCTCATTGCAGTACTAACTTTTATTTTGTGTCTTTGGTTAACTCCTGTCGTTGCTCAAGCATTAACTAAAGCTCCGGTTATTTTGGATGGACAACAGATTTTTAAGATCAGCGATTCTGGTCAGTATAGCGCTCAAGAACGGACAAATTTAATCAACTCACAACTAAAAGATGCGATTAAAACTTCTGAACCTATTCAAGTTAAAATTGAAAAACGCAACCAGCTACCTACTATTTTGCTAAATGACCGCTATCTGTTAACAGTTACAGAACAAGATACTGTTCCAGGTAGCACAGTTGATGAGCAGGCAAGGATTTGGGGGCGGCAAATTGAAGAAGCCTTACAGCAAGCTCGCTTAGAGCGAACTAAAACCTATCTCCAACATACAGCTTTTGTAGCAGTAGCAATTTTACTCATAACTGCCGGATTCACTTGGCTATTAGGATGGATTAAGCATCACTTTTTTCGAGTAGCTTCACTTCGCTTAACTACTACTAACAATGAGATAGCTAATTCCGAACTAATAAAAATATTAGAATTATTTTTTAAATTAGTGTTGGCGAGTATGCGTATTGCACTTTGGATAAGTGCGATTCTTTATATCACTAATCTCTTTACTTTTACTCGTCAATGGAGCTACCAAATTTCAAATATCCTGATAACCAGTTTCACCTCACCTATTCTGACATTAGGCAAGAATCCTTACTCTCTTACTGAATTAATAATTTTAATTGGTTTGTTGTTCGGCTTAGTTATCTTTGCTGGAACTTTAACCAATTTTTTACGTTCTCGCATTCTATCTTTTACTGGAATAAATCGTGGCGCTCAAGAAGCGATAGTAATACTTTTTAAATATGGCCTGATTTTTATTGGCACACTGGTACTGCTACAAATCTGGGGGCTTGACATTAGCTCTTTGACAATCTTAGCAAGTGCTTTAAGCGTTGGAATTGGCTTTGGTTTACAGGATATTGCTAAGAATTTTGGTAGTGGTTTAGTACTAGTATTTGAGCGTCCGATTCAGGTTGGAGATTTTGTAGAAGTTGGGGAATATACAGGTACTGTCGAGCGAATAGGTGGCAGAAGTACCGAAATTCGTACTCTTGACCACGTTTCAATCATTGTACCTAACTCTCGCTTCTTGGAAAAAGAAGTAATCAACTGGAGCCACCGCAACCCGATTTCTCGCCTTCATCTCCCCGTTGGCGTTGCTTATAGTTCAGATCCCAAAGCCGTGCAAGCGGCTCTGTTAGATGCAGCCTCTAAGCATCCCCATGTATTGCAGGCTCCTTCTCCTCTAGTATTGTTTAAAGAGTTTGGTAACAACACTTTAAATTTTGAGTTATTAGTTTGGACTGCGGAACCTAATAAACAATTCTTGCTCAAAAGTGATTTATACTACAATATTTACGAAGCATTACAGCAAAGACAAATTGAAATCCCCTTCCCTCAGTTAGATTTACATCTGCGTTCTGGCACGTTGGAATTTACGCCAGAAATGCAGTTAGCGTTAATACAAATGTTTGAACAATTGTCAAACAATAAACAACGCATAGATCCAATCAAGCCAAGTCAAAATCAAACGTAAATTCGGATGCGTGGCTTGCTATTAGAAAGCTGTTTGTGCAATAATTATTAATTACTAAAATTTGCTCGACTTTAAGTAGTATTTCAAAAATCACCAAAAGACCTGAGTTTGAGGTCAGATGCTGAGGCAGAAAAGAAAGTAGGATTTAGACCACAAGTAGTTGCGATCGCTTAACTCCAATGAAAGCATCTCAAGATTGCAGAAACATCAGTTTTTCGCAGGATGGGATTTAGTAGTAGAGTGAATTTTAAAGGAGTATTTATGTCACAGTTGGAGCAAGCAGTGCCAGACACCTTTGTAGCCAAAGGCTTAGAAACTCCCCCCAATAATATATTCGACCAGGTTGAGGCTCTGGCCAAAGACTTTGCTACCCGTGCAGGGGCACATGACAAAGATGGTTCTTTTCCCTTCGAGAATTTTACAGCTTTGCATAAGGCAGGATTACTCAGCCTCACCATTCCCCGTGAATTAGGTGGTCAAGGTTTGGGGCTAGCAACTATCTGCCGAGTGATTGAAGGGATAGCGCGTGGCGATGCTTCGACGGCGCTAGTACTGACAATGCACTATCTTCAACATGCCCATGCAGCCCGTAGCCGTCGCTGGCATCCAGAAGTATATAAACGGCTGTGTCGTGAATCGATTGAAGGTATTGCCCTGCTCAATGCTGCCCGTGTCGAACCTGAGTTAGGAACGCCAGCTAGAGGCGGATTGCCTGCTACAATTGCCGAGCGGACAACAGAGGGTTGGCGTTTAACAGGCCACAAGCAATACACCACGGGTAGTCCCATCCTCAGTTACTTTATTGTTTGGGCACGGACAACTGAGGATGAACCACAAGTTGGCAATTTTCTAGTTCCGCGCGATCTGCCCGGTTTGCAAATTGTCGAAACCTGGGATCACTTGGGGATGAGAGCTACAGGCAGCCACGATCTCATTTTGGAGAATGTATTAATCCCCAGAGAGTATGCTTTGAATATTAGCCCCATATCAACCGCGCCATCCTTTGATCCTCTGATTTCTACTTGGGGCAGTTTGACAGTGAGTGCTTTATATCTAGGTGTTGCTACTAGTGCGCGAGACTGGCTTGTAAAATATCTTTGGGAGCGATCGCCTTCTAATCTCAAAGAGCCACTGGCAACTCTGCCACGCTTCCAAACTGCTGTGGGTGAGATAGAAGCACTGCTGTTTGCTAACAATAGATTGATTTATAGCTTGGCTCAAGATATTGATCGGGGTGAGTATGAGCCTAACGTAGGATTACAGGCACAAGCTGTTAAATATCTCACCACAACTAACTCAATTCGTGCTGTAGAGATTGCTTTAGAACTGACTGGTAATCCTGGTCTGTTAAAAAAGAATCCTTTAGAGCGACACTACCGTGATATTTTGTGCAGCCGTATCCATACACCGCAAAATGATGTTATTTGCCAATCTTTAGGGAAGAGTGTACTGGAAGTAAAGTGAGTGGGGAGTGGGGATGAGGGAGCAGGGGGAGCAGGGGGAGAAAGATTGAAGAAAGAGACAAGGGGACAAAGGGGACAAGGGGAGGAAATCAGATGGGGATTCAGACCCCACCTGATTCAAGTCCACCAAAAAGTGGTGGGGGTCTTAAACCCTTGGGCGTTGCCGCACGACTTGGGGAATTGTCTCCCCATCCCCAAGTCCTCTTCGATAACTAC
>NZ_DASQZC010000616.1:0-12564 GCF_035638895.1 Nostoc sp.
CAGCATTTGCATCTGTAGATTTAGATTGGCGTGACCATGTTGTGATAGATAATAGCCTGCTGCGGCCTACAGATTTGGCAGTGGGTAGAGGGAATCCAGCTAAGGCGAAGGACAAGCTGGGTTGGCAGGCGAAATTTAAGATGCAGGATGTGGTGCAGATGATGGTGACAGAGCGCTTAGGTTAGAGCGATCTTACTTGGTAAGGTTTGTAATGGATGTTGATATCTAAAATTAAATACTGGTTTAAAATTCTTCTAAAGTTTGTTTCCGTGCAATTAGTAGTACAAGCGTTAGGATTTGCAAGTGGTATTTTGATTGTTCGTACTTTAAATAAAACTGAATATTCTTATTTCCTTATAGCTAATGCTATCCAATCTACAATAGATTTAATGTCTGATTTTGGTATTACTATTGCACTGAACTCGATTGGTGGACAGGTTTGGAAAGACACTGATAAATTTAGCCAATTAATCAGCACAGCTTTTTTTATTAGACGTTATTTAATTATTATTTCGACCATTGTGATTTCACCCCTTTTATTTTTCCTGTTGTCCAACAATGGTGCTTCATTAAATACAAGTATTTTTCTTATATTAACAATTTTATTAGAATTGCAATTTTATTCAACTAATAAAATATTAGGTGTTGTTCCTAGGCTTTACTCGGAAATTAACCAAATACAAAGATTAGATTTAATCACATCTTTTACTCGACTAATTGGAATACTTGTAGCTTATCTTTTGGGAATGAATGCAGTAACAGCCGCTTGTTGTTCTACTTTAGCTTCTGGAGTGCATAGTTTCTTTCTATCTAGATGGGTTGTAAATATTATCACGCCAAATTCACCTGTTAGTTCCGACTATAAATTAAAAATATGGAGTTTAATCAAAACCCAATTTTTAACGACAACGTTTTATTCCTTTCAAGGACAAATAACCATTTGGCTGATAAGTATATTTGGTAAGAATACTACTATTGCCGAAGTTGGAGCATTATCAAGGCTAGGAGTAATCTTAACAATTATTAATCCAGTAATAAATAGTATTATTGTTCCCAGCTATGCTCGCTGCCACTCTATTAAATTACTGCAAAAGCGATATTGGCAGTTAGTACTTATTTTTCTCATTGTTTCGGGATGTTTACTATTATTATTTACCAACTTATCACAACAATTTATTTGGATTTTGGGAAGTCAGTATGCTCATTTAAACAATGAAATTGTCTTAATAATGACCAGCAGCTTAATAACTTCTTTGACTACT
This sequence comes from Nostoc sp., assembly GCF_035638895.1. GTDB lineage: Bacteria > Cyanobacteriota > Cyanobacteriia > Cyanobacteriales > Nostocaceae > Nostoc. The sequence continues at coordinate 1,263 of NZ_DASQZC010000616.1, forward strand.
ATGATTTGGTCTTTAAATTATGCTAAGGCGTGGGTTAATGAATCTTGGCTTATAATTCCTAGTACAATAATGACACAAATGTTACTATTGTTAGTTTTAGATATTTCTACAGTCAGGGGAATAATTTTGTTTAGCTTATTTTCTGCTATACCTCCTTTAGTAGTAAATTTATACATGAGTAACAAGGGGATAAAAATGTTGTCTAAAGCCTAATTCTTAAGCTTTATTTTTTTATAAAATTTCCTTCTCTGGAAACTTAAAAAATATGTTTTTACTTACAACATAGATGGTAAAAGATCAAATACAATCACTCCTGTTTACTATCTGAAATGTATACTAACTGGTTTTATTAAAGTTATATTACTGAGCTTTCTAAAATTATGTAAATTATTTACCACAACATCAATTTGCAAATTCTATGTTAATTCATAAATTAAAAACCATAAGATATGAATTTTTATTATTTATTACTAACAAGCTAGTTGCTCATGTGCCAAGTAAACAAATGCGGCTATTTTTTTATAGAAAGTTTTTTAGACTTAAGATTGGACAGGGTAGTTTTATCTTTATGGGTGTCTGGTTTAATGGCATTGGAAATATTGAAATTGGTGAAAACAGTATAATTAACCAAAATTGCAAGTTTGCCAATAATGGAAGTATTAAAATCGGAAGCAATACTTCGATATCATCTGAAGTTTTTATTCTCACTGCCGATCACGATTTACATTCTTCTAGTTTTATTGGACGTATCAAGCCCGTAATAGTCGAGGACTACGTTTTTATTGGAACTAGGGCAATAATTATGCCTGGAGTTACTCTAAACAAAGGTTGTGCTGTTGCCGCAGGTGCTATTGTTCTTAAAGATGTTCCTGCTTATACAATTGTTGCTGGTGTACCTGCAAAGCCAATTGGTAAACGACCTACCGAATTAAATTATAATTGCCACTATCCAAGATTTTTACATTAGTATTTAGAGTAATAAATTGATGATTAGAAATTATGAATCTTTTTTATTTATTAAGATTTAAAGTAATAGCTTATATAAAATCTCAGCTACGAATGATGTGGTGGAAAGCACAAGGGATTTCTATAGGCTTACATACCAATTTACCTAAGTTAAATATAACTTGGCCGCATAAAGTCAAAATTGGTAGCTATTGTACGCTGGAAGAAGATATCTTTTTTAAGTTTGACGGCCCGTGGCAGCCTGGACATTCTATTGTGATTGCAGATCGAGTATTTATAGGAAGCAAATGTGAATTTAATATTAGTAAAAATATATATAGCTATACTTCTATATTATGTAGGCTACGGCTATGCTCAACGAGGCTGTCCAGTTTGGTTAGTCGATGGGTTAGAGCGTTGGAAAAATTTATTTCCAAAGCGATCACTCGTTACCATGTTCCACGAAATTTCTGCTTCAGTCCCACCTTGGACAAGTGCTTTTTGGCTATCATCCTTACAGAGAAGTTTAGCAGCACGTTTGGCACAAATGAGCGATCGCTGTATAACTAGTAAACAACTCTATGCTGACAGTTTTTTATTAGGTTGTTTAAATCAGCATAATTATCTTTTGGTCCTTAAATTTAATTGAAGCTAATGCCAATTGATATCTCGCTGAGGTGATAAACGGTTTAAGTGTTTTTGTTAATTCTTTACTCATCACTATCTAAAAAAAAATACCAAATTGCAACAAAGGGAATGATTAAAAAACTAACATATAGTCAAAATTGGCAGGAAACCTGGAAATATAGTTATCCATATGACTTACTCGAAGTTTATGGAGATAATAATCTCACAGGATATGCTCACGCATACGCCAATAGACGTAAACATACATTAGAGTTGATTCAAAAAATTGCTAAACCGGGGGCAAAAGTTTTGGATGTAGCTGCTGCACAAGGAAATTTTACTTTGTACTTGGCAGAACTAGGATATGAAGTGACCTGGAATGATTTGCGAGAAGAACTTATTGATTATGTGAAGTTAAAATGGGAATATGGCATAGTGAACTATGCACCAGGAAATATTTTTGATTTAGACTTTGATTCTCAGTTTGATATAGTCTTAATTGCTGAGGTCATCGAGCATGTAGCTCATCCTGATGATTTTTTAAGGAAAATTGCTCAGATGCTAAAGCCAGGAGGGCATATAGTAATAAGTACACCTAACGGTGAATATTTCAAGAATCAGTTGCCCAGGTTTTCAGATTGTACAGATCCAAGTCTATATGAAGAAGTACAATTCAAACCAAACTCAGACGGACATATTTTCTTAATCCACCTAGATGAACTTGAACAACTAACTCATAAAGCAGGATTAGTTGTTCAGGATATTCGATTGATAACCAATTCACTAACTAACGGTCATATAAAACTCCACTATTTATTAAAGATACTGCCAGAAGCTTGGGTTACAACCTGTGAAAAACTGACTAGTTCTATGCCCTTAGCGATCAAGCGCAAATTGCACACAACTACAGTTGCTTTATTAACTCATGCTAGTTAGTGATAAATTATGAATTATGAGTTATCTTGCTTCTCTAATCTCAATCGTTCCAAGACTCCCTCCCGCAATTGATGGTGTAGGAGACTATGCACTAAATTTAGCTCGTCAGCTTCGCCAAGATTTCAATATTCAAACTCATTTTGTTGTAGGTAATCCCACATGGAATGGCGCAGGAGAAATTGAAGGATTTATTGTTAGCCAAGTTAGCGATCGCTCTCCTGATGCACTGCTAGCTTTATTAGCAAATAATTGCTCCTCCCCTATACTTATACATTACGTAGGCTATGGCTATGCTCAACGAGGCTGTCCAGTTTGGTTAGTCGATGGGTTACAGCGTTGGAAAAGTTTATTTCCTAACCGATCGCTCGTTACCATGTTCCATGAAATCGCTGCTTCTGGCCCTATATGGACAAGTTCTTTCTGGCTATCATCCTTACAAAAAAATTTAGCAGCACGTTTGGTACAAATGAGCGATCGCTGTATAACTAGTAAACAAAGTTATGGCGAACTTTTGTATCAACTGAATCGCACTCAACAAACTGAAATTACTTGCCTTCCTGTATTTTCCAATATTGGAGAACCAGAATACTTGCCAACTCTACCAGAGCGTTCTCAGCGACTCGTGGTTTTTGGTAGCCGTAACTCTAGGCTACAAGTCTATAATCAATGCCTCAAAGCCTTAGAAGAAACCTGCCAAAGTTTAAACATTAAAGAAATATTGGATATTGGTGTACCAACCGGCTTAGAACTTTCAAAAATTGGAGAAATTCCTATTATAGAAAAAGGGGTGAATAAAGCAGAAGAAATTAGTAAAGTTTTGCAGGATTCTATCGCTGGTTTTTTAAACTTTCCTCCACCTGCATACTTAGCAAAATCAACTATTTTTGCTGCTTACTGCGCCCATAGACTAATTCCTTGTATGGTTATTTCTAGCAAACTACCGATAGACGGTCTTGAAAAGGGTAAACATTACTGGTCTGCTGATGACCATAGTAATGAATTACGCTTAAAACAGGGACAGAATATTGCAGATAATGCTTACACATGGTATCAAACCCATAGCCTTCCAGTGCAAGCAAAAATTTTCATGGATAACTTGATATTGCCACAGTAATAAAAACAAAAAATTACCTAATGGGATTGAAGTTAATGAACAATATTATTAATTTCTAAATTAGTTTGGTTATAGGTTAGAAACTATTTATGGCGAAGATATCCAAAATTCTAATGAAATAATTGTTTACTTCAATGGCTGACCAAGCAATCTTGGAAAATATATGAGTGAAAATGTTCATAAATATCGAGTTTTAATAGTTGCTTCTCATCCTGTGCAGTATGCTGCTCCACTGTTCAGGCTCATGGCAAAACATCCTCAACTGGATATTCAAGTAGCTTATTGTAGTCTACAAGGTGTTAAAGCAGGTTTTGATGCAGGGTTTGGTGTAGAAGTTGCCTGGGATATACCACTACTAGATGGTTATCCTTGGGTGAAAGTTGAAAATAATTCTCCCAAACCGAAACTTGGGAGTTTTTTTGGACTAATAAACTTAGGGCTATGGAACCTGATTAGCAAAGATAATTTTGATGCTGTTATTGTTTATACTGGTTATAACTATTTTAGCTTCTGGATTGCTGCTGTAGCTGTAAAACTGAAAGTAAGTAAGTTTTTGCTTAGTACGGATGCTAGTGTACTTGAACCTCGTGATAAAAAAAGGTGGAAGAGATGGTTAAAAAATATGTTGCTGCCACGTATCTTCCAGCTTGCTGATATTGTGATGGTGACTTCAACATTGGGTAAGCAAATGGTTCATAGTTTAGGAATTCCTGAACACAATATTGCTCTAACTCCATATACAGTAGATAACGATAGGTGGATATCAGAAGCTAATCAAGTAGATGTTAAGGCCGTTCGCAAGCAGTGGGATATTTCAGAAAGCGCTAGTGTTTTGCTATTTTGTGCCAAACTCCAACATTGGAAACGTCCTCATGACGTTTTAAGAGCTTTTGCTCAAGCTAATGTCCAGAATAGTTACCTTATATTTGCGGGTGAAGGACCTCTCAGAGCAGAATTAGAAGTAGAGACAGATTCTTTGGGGCTAATAGATAGAGTCAAGTTTCTTGGTTTTGTGAATCAATCTCATTTATCCTCAATCTATCGCTCTGCTGATTTATTTGTATTATCTTCAGATTATGAACCTTTTGGATTAGTTGTTAACGAAGCAATGCTTTGCGGTTGCCCTGTAATCGTTAGTGATCAAGTAGGTTCTCGATACGATCTGGTTAAACATGGTAAAACCGGATATGTTTATCCTTGTGGAGATATAGAAGCCTTAGCAAAAATTCTCCAAGAAGTGCTTCCAGACCATGAGTGTTTGCAGAAAATGGGTACTGCTGCAACTCAGTGGATGGATTCTTGGTCACCACATGTTTATATAGAAGCAATCATAAAAGCTTTGGAAAAGTCTACATCTGGAATTTAGCCTATCTGTTTTCAGACTGTACTTAAACCCCAGTAAAAATCAAAAATATGAGTTTTGTATATCTTTGGCAAAATCGAGAAAAAACACATGCTCTTTCATGCTTTTGGCTCAAGCAATGGGGAAAACGCATTTTGTCTTTTACCCAATTAATTACAGTATTAAAGAGTAAGTTTTTTCTTAAAATAAGAGGTTCTAAAATAGGCGATCTTAGTATTATTTCTAATAAAAGTAGAATAGAAGGCTCGCTACATCAACTAACTATTGGAGATTGTACTTTTATTGGTCAAGCATATCTTGCTATACACGCAGATATTAGGATCGGTTCTTTTGTTGTAATCAACGATGGAGTCAAATTACTCACAGCCAGTCATGATGTGGATGATCCATCTTGGTCTCCTTTTGCTAAACCGATAATTATTGATGATTATGCTTGGATTGCTACAGATGCAATTATTCTACCTGGTGTTCATATTGGGCAAGGCGCTATAGTAGGAGCAGGCGCAGTAGTAACTAAAAATATACCTGAATATAATATTGCCGTTGGTAATCCGGCTAAATTACTTGATAAGCAAAGAGTACAACAGCTTAAGTATAACCCAGTTCAACTAATTGCTTGTTATGAAGCATGGCTAGGAAAAGATTGATTATCTATATGATTGAAATCATTAAATACTCTATAGGATTTATATCTGATGCTTGAAATATACGTAGGGTGGGCAATGCCCACCCTAAACTTAAGCTTCAAGTGTAGGGAATTTTTAAAAAATCAGATTCCTATAGCTTTTGTATATTACTTATTAAAATAATACATATAAGTAAAAATCAAGATTTCCTAATTAGGGATAAATAATAAAATATTCAACGTTAACAATACATGCATTCATCAAATAAAATACTTTCAATCATTTTTAATTATGTTAATAGCTATTGTCGCAATGTTTTTTCTAATCTTTATTTCTGCATTAGATTGGAAGAAATCGGTTGTTTTTGTATTAGTATTTATAATATTAGAAGGAGTAGCAAGAAAATGGATTTTGCCCCAAGCTAGTAACTTGATCTATTTTGTTAAGGATTTAGTTTTAATAGGAGCTTATATCAAATATTTTGTAATAGAGGAAAAAAGAATAAAAAAGCACAATATTAATATTTTAATATACCTATTGGCAATTTGGTCTTTCGTGCAAGTTTTTAATCCCAGCTTAGGCTCTTACATCGTAGGCTTGTTCGGATTGAAAACATATTTATTGTATATTCCTATATTTTGGATTTTGTCAGATTTATTTACTTCAAAAATAGATTTATATAAATTTATCAGAAATTATTCCTTACTAGTTATCCCTGTTTGTTTACTGGCAGTAGCTCAGTTTTTTAGCCCTCCTTCAAGTCCCTTAAATATTTATGCTAATAGTACAGATATAATTGCAACTTTTGGAGTAGGAAAAGAACAAATAGTTAGAGTTACTGGAACCTTTTCCTATATTACTGGTTTTGGGACATACCTATCTGCCAGCTTGTCTTTAGTTGTACCCCTGCTCACATTACGACAGTCCCGTGTATGGTATTGTTTAACTATTATTGAATTGCTACTAGTATTAGGAACTTCTTTTATGACAGGTTCAAGAGCAGTAGTTTTATATGAAGCTTTGTTTTTAATTAGTTATATATTCATATTATCATTAACACACATCAATCAAACACCTCGTATCATCAAAAAGCTTATACTACCAACGATTGCTGCGGCGGTAGTTGTTCCCACTTATTTTAGCAAGAGTATTGGTTTACTTTCTGAGCGTGCTACATCAAATTCAGCAGAAGGTACTGCTCGTATTTGGACACCTTTTGCTGAAGCAATTTCAGGAATAGACTACATAATACAATCTAAACAAATAGACAGCTATGGAACTGGAGCTACTCACCAAGCAACATCATTTCTAAGAAAATTGCTTAGTTTGCCTCAAGGTGAGCCTACGCCACTACTTGAAGTAGAACCTCCAAGAGTAGCCGTAGAAATCGGCGTAATTGGTTTCATCTCATGGTATTTAATTCGGATAAGTTTGATTATTTCTCTTTTGCTAACTTTAATAAAACTCCGTGATCCATTTTTATGCCAGCTAGCTTTATCTGCTTTTTTGTTTCACGCTCTTCAGATAACTATTCCTGTAATTTTTAATCCCTATATGGGCATTTATTATTGGTTTTTTGCAGGATTTATTCTTTTATTGCCAGCATTAGAAAAACGTGAACAAAAAACTTTTTAAGAACTATGAAAAAGGTAGGATCTTTAATCATGTCTGATGTAAACTTATCCATAGTGCATCATGGCAACGCTGGCAATGTACGTCAAGCAGCATTGGCATTTGCGGAGTCCAGTTTGCTATATGAATTAATTACAACTTTAGCGTACAATCCTAATGCCCCAATTTGGGGTTATCTTGATTTATTACCATCTCAACTTAAAATCTTCATTCTAAATGAACTTAGTAAAAGAACTTGGACAGTTAAAGATAAGAAAATTAGTACCTATCCTTGGTATGAAATACTACGTTTGTTTTTATTGAGAACTCAATTAAATAAATTTTATGGTTTAACTACTGAACAAATAGGAAACTGGGGTTTTGTTTTATTAGATCGTCAAGTAGCCCTGCATCATTTACGTAACCTTAGTGCTATATATAGTTATGAAGATATAGCAGCTATTACTTTTGAAAAAGCTAAAAAAAATGGCATTTATTGTCTGTATGACTTACCTATTCCTTTTTATCAAACAACTCGACGAATTATGCAAGAAGAAGCTGAAAGATTTCCTAGTCTTAAGCATGGTATTCAAGCTATTAATGAGCCAGATTGGAAGTTAAAACGTAAGGAACGGGAGGTTGAACTTGCAGATCACATTTTTGTTGCTTCATCAGTAACTCAAAAATCTTTAACTAATGCTGGAATTAACCCTAATAATATTAGTGTTATTCCTTATGGAGCACCTATTGATACTTTCCAACCTCAACCCAAATCTGATAATTGCTTTCGCGTGATGTTTAGCGGAAGATTCTCACCTTTAAAAGGGATTCATTATCTTCTACAAGCGTGGCAAGGGCTAAAATTTAAAAATGCTCAATTAGTCTTTATTGGTCAAAATGGTTTTCCTCAAGGATGGTTAGAACAGCAATACTCAAGCCTCTATCACCATATTCCTTCAGTCTCTCATTTTTTGTTAAATCAGTATTATAGTCAAGCTAGTATTTTAGTTTTACCCTCTTTAATTGATGGTTTTGGATTGGTAGTTGTAGAGGCTATGTCCTGTGGAATCCCTGTTATTGTTACTGTAAATACGGGAGCAAGTGATATTATTACCAATGGTGTAGAAGGATTTATCATACCTATTCGAGATGTAGAAGCACTCAAAGAAAAGTTAGAGTGGTGCTACTATCATCCCCAAGAGTTAGCCGAAATGGGGCGAGCCGCTCGACGCAAAGCTGAACAGTTGAATTGGGATGTGTATCGACAACGTTTGACAAATAAAGTGCGATCGCTCCTGAAAGTATAAAATATATTGTTTAAAACTTATGGTTCAAACCACCTTTCATTTCTGGTTCCCTAATATCTTTGGCTTTAAAGGGGGGATTCAGACTTACTGTGCTTTTTTCTTAGAAGCTATTCAGAATTTCTACCCCGAAAAACGCTATGGGATTTTTATCAAGCACGATAGATTGTCCGCCGCTAACACCTCCAGTTTAGCCCCTACCTAATTTCACTGCACTGGAGTTGTGCCATCTAGCTTCGCAATTTCAGACTACTAAAAACTAATACAAGACTCCCATGTAATTGTTGAAATATACATTGAATTCTTATGAAACAAACCTTTATAACAGCAAATGCTACGAAAGCTCCTCAATCTATCAGAAATTCATATGTACAGTATGGATGCGGCTTGAGTGCCCCAGAAGACTGGTTAAACTTTGATGCTTCTCCAAATCTCTTGATCGAAAGACTTCCAATCATTAGTTTGTTCTATGCGGGTAAAAAGTTTGCAGCGGATTATTCAGTACGGGTAAAATTTCCTAGAACTATCCAATTTGGAAATATTGTTAAAGGCTTGCCTCTAAAAAATGGAAGCGTAAAAGCTATATATGCTAGCCATGTTCTAGAACATTTGAGCCTAGACGATTTTCGAGTAGCTCTTAAAAATACATTTAATATGTTAGAGTCTGGAGGTATATTCCGGTTGATTGTACCCGATTTAAAACTACTGGCAGGTCGTTATATAAAATCCTCTGACACTAAGGCTTCAATTTCATTTATCGAAGAAATAGGTATGGGGTCTATTACAAGACCAAGGGGACTGAAAGGTATAATTCAAACCTTTTTTGGTAATGGGAAGCATCTCTGGATGTGGGACTACAAATCATTGAAGTTAGAACTTGAAAACATTGGCTTTACTGATATCAGGATAGCTTATTTCAACGATTCTGAAGATCCAATGTTTAAAAGTGTTGAAGATCAAGAGCGATTTGTAGATGCAGTAGCTATTCAGTGTAAAAAGCCATGTTAGATATTTGCTCAAATACTTATATAATTTTTATAATTATTCTTTATGTGCGGAATTGGCGGCATTCTTACTGTTAATAAGTATCAGGGTAGTTTAGAAAATATAATTCAGCGAATACAAACTGGACTAAAACATTGTGGTCCAGATGATGCAGGTATTTATATTGCTAAAGAAAGACAAGCTGCTTTCGCCCACACTCGTCTAGCAATTCTCGACCTCAGTTAGGCTGGACATCAACCGATGTCTACTGCTGATGGGCGATATTGGATCACTTTCAATAATGAGATTTATAACTTTCAAGAACTGCGCCAACATCTTATTGTTCAAGGAGATGCCAGAGATTGGCGAGTCGAGTTCAGGAAATTCTCAATTATCTAAATACTTACAGCAGTTCCCGCTATTGTGAGGTACCAGGGCGAACGCACGATATTTCTGAAACCTTTGCTGGATAAGGATATTGACGAAAAAATAGGCTAAATCAAAAAACGTCCAAACCCTTGCTATTAAAGGATTCTTATACTTTAGATGCGTTTGCCCTGTGTAAGGTACGTTCTTAGTTCTGAAAAGTTACAGGAGGTAGCGGAGAAGGCAGAAACTGTACTTCATAACAGCAGGAAGCGCTGTAACTAATCATAAAATTATAGAGGTATAAATATGCAAATAATCAATGTTGAAAAACCAAAATCTGCAATGACAGACTCTCTGCATCTTTGGTTTCCTAACCTGTTTGAGTTTAAAGGTGGCATTCAGGTTTATCTCCAGGATGTTCTACAGGCTATCCAAGAAGCACTTCCCAACTTATCTGTATCTATTTTAGATAAGCTCGACAGAAATAAACCTGTAGATAAATTCAATTCAAATAATTACTCATTTACTTTTAGCGGTAGTTTTCCCGTTTTTTTAAAAACCCTTCACTTTACTTTTAATTTAATTTTAAAAGCTTTAATACATCGGCCAAAATTTATTTTATGTGGGCATATTAATTTTGCTCCAATAGCATTGTTACTTCATCGTGTTACGGGTATTCCTTATGGAATTATTGTTTATGGTATTGATGCTTGGGAAATTAAAAGCATATGGAAAATAAAAGCGTTATATGCTGCTGAAAAAATAATTTCAATTAGTAGTTACACTCGCGATCGCTTAATTAAAGAGCAGAATTTATCTCCAGATAAGATTGAGCTTTTACCAGTCACTTTTGATGCAGAACGGTTTAAGCTCAGTCCCAAACCAAATTATTTACTTGAACGTTATGACTTAAAATCTAATCAGCCTGTAATTCTCACTGTGGCTCGGTTATCAAGTGGTAATAGCTATAAAGGTTATGACCAAATTATTCAAGCTTTACCGGAGATTAAGCGTTATATTCCTGATGTTCATTACATTTTAGCTGGCAAAGGCGACGACCAACCTCGAATTGAGCAGTTGATTGCTCAACTAAACCTTCAAGACAGTGTTACTTTAACCGGTTTTGTTCCTGATAGTGAACTTTGCGATCATTACAATCTCTGCGATGTTTTCGCTATGCCCAGTCGTGGAGAAGGATTTGGCATAGTCTACCTAGAAGCATTAGCTTGTGGCAAACCTGTTTTAGCAGGTAACAGAGATGGGGCAATTGATGCTCTTTGTTATGGTGAACTGGGAGCATTAGTCAATCCTGATGATGTAGAAGAAATTGCTCAGACATTAATTGAAATTCTTCAAGGTGTCTATCCCAATTCTCTAATGTATCAGCCAGAAGCTTTGCGCCAAAAAGTAATTGATACCTTTG
>NZ_DASQZC010000617.1:0-7096 GCF_035638895.1 Nostoc sp.
AACCCGCTCTACTTTTCCCTGATTCGGCAATTCAAACGAGACTGTTGATATGATTGGGGCATTTGGATTAGACACAGTAGGCCCAGTCTCTGGAGATGGAGCCAGTAGTCGATAGTCACTACGCCAGCGCTGATGATTGAGGTCACAAACAACATAACCGCGTTGTCTACCATTAAAATACTTTACCCACGGACTTTCTGGTAAAGCCTTCTCAATTCGGTCACTAGCGCCAAAGCCTGAGGTAATCGATGTGCCAACAAACTCAGTACCGACTGTAGCAGAGTTAGGGTTATTGTAATCAGCTTTCAGGTCGCTTACCCAACTGGAGTGTGTGTCACCAGTAAGGACAACTGGGTTGGCTGGCTGACGTTGAGCAAGAAAATTGAGAATCCGGCTACGGGCAGCTACATAACCGTCCCAAGCATCAATATTAAAGGCAGTCTCAGGGCCTGCTGTCCAGTCATGCTGGGTAAAGACAAGCTGTTGAGCAAGAACATTCCAGCGTGCCCCAGAGCGCTCTAGATTGCGGAACAACCACTGCTCTTGTTCAGTACCAGTCATAGTGGCATTTGGATCAAGAGCTTCTGCACAGCGTGGTTCAATAGTGTCATTACAAGGTTGGTCGCTACGATATTGGCGAGTATCGAGAACATTAAATTCAACCAAGTTACCAAAGTTTAAGCGTCGATATAGCTGCATATCAATGCCTCTAGGTTTTGAAAAATCCCGCAGTGGCATGTGTTCGTAATATGCTTGGAAAGCAGCAGCACGACGAGCTAGAAAAACTTGGCGTGATTGTTGTTCTGGATCTTGAGGAATTTCATCCGCCCAATTATTGTCAACTTCGTGGTCATCCCAAGTAACTAGCCAAGGAAATGCAGCATGAGTCTGTTGCAGGTTAGGGTCAGTTTTGTATTGGGCATGGCGATTGCGGTACTCCTCCAGTGTCACTGGCTCTCCATTACCTTCATGAGGTCGGAGTGCATTCGCTCTCGGCGCTCCCTCGTAAATGTAATCACCGAGGTGAACCACCAAATCTAAATCTTCTTGAGCCATGTTTTTATAGGCGGCGAAGTATCCTTGCTCCCAGTTTTGACAGGAAGCGAAGGCGAAGCGGAAGCGCTCAACGCGATCGCGCGCGTTAGGAGCAGTGCGAGTCCGCCCGATTGGACTAACTTCATTGCCCACCCTAAACTGATACCAGTACCAACGTGCAGGTTTTAATCCTTGCACTTCTACATGAACAGAGTGTCCAAATTCTGGAGTAGCTATCTGTGTGCCACTGCGGACAACTTGCTGCATCTTTTCGTCGGTAGCAACCTGCCATTGCACTGGAACATTATATTGTGGCATCCCACCACCATTGAGCGGATCGGGGGCTAAACGCGTCCACAGTACTACATTATCTGGGAGTGGTTCACCGGAAGCGACACCCAGACTAAAGGGATAATTAGAAAATCGGGGCTGGGCGAGAACTTTGTTAGGCCATTGATTGGCGATCGCAAAACCAGTTAAGGCTCCAGTCCCAATCAAAACTTGTCGCCGTCTCAGCCGACTTGATAGCAAGCGCTCAATATTGAAGTTTTGCATATATTTTCCTTATTATCGCGTTTGAATCATAACGAAGTGTAACAGCGCAACTTTAATGCTTATTTGCAATCAGGTTAAGGGTTGATTATTCCAACACAAACCTAATTGTTTTACCTAAACTAATAAGCTGTTCCACGTTTAAATTGCATAAGCTGGGCGGGCAAGATGCCCACCCCACAAGAGTTATATTTAATTCGATTATGTAAATTAGATGTTTTAATGAAATAGCCCTACCTTAAAAAGGGGGTCGCCGCAGGCGGGGGGAGTTTAATCCGAACCTCTTGTGCCTATACGGACTTTGTTTGTATAGCTACGAATGGCATTAGCTTGGATATGAAATCACTCAAAGACTACCGTTCTATTTCCATAGACTAATACACGATTTTGCAAGTGCGATCGCACCGCTCTTGCTAATACAACTCTCTCCAAATCTTTGCCTTTTCTCACCAAATCATCAACTTCATCACGGTGACTAACTCGCACCACATCCTGTTCAATAATTGGGCCTGCATCTAAATCAGCAGTGGCGTAATGAGCAGTTGCACCAATAATTTTTACTCCACGTTCAAAAGCTCGGTGATAAGGGTTTGCTCCGATAAAAGCTGGTAAAAATGAATGATGTATATTAATAATTTGCGGAAATTGACTAATAAAATCTGCACTAACAATCTGCATATATTTCGCTAATACAACTAAATCTATTTTGTACTTGCGTAATAATTCTAATTGTTGGGTTTCTTGTTCTACTTTATTATCTTTATTGATGGGAATGTGCTGGAAGTCAATATTAAATTGCTCTGCAACTACCTTTAAATTAGAATGGTTACTAATAATTAAAGGAATTTCAGCCACAAATTCTTTGGCGCGTTGTCGCCAAATTAAGTCAAATAGACAATGATCTTGCCTACTTACCCAAATAGCAATGCGTGGTACTGTATCAGAAAAACGTATTTCCCACTTAGCGCCTAAAGGTTGAGCAATCGCATTAAATGCAGGTGCAATAAACTCTCGCGGCAAATTGAACCCCTCTAACTGCCATTCAATGCGAGTAAGGAATAACCCAGCAGCAAAGTCTGTATGTTGATCTGCATGGATAATATTACCACCATTAGAATAGATGAAATTGGCAAATTTCGCCACCAATCCCCGTTGATCGGGGCAAGAAATTAGCAATGTGGCTGTCGGATTTGTCATAATAATATCGCCAGATTTGGAATTAATTATTTGCTGTTTGTCGGAGTCGGTTTAGGAATAGTGAGCGGAGGAAGTTTTTGACTATTATCTACAGGTTGTTTCCACTCTGATAGTTCCCGATTCACGGCATTTGCAAAATCTGTAGATACCAACAGCACATTTATATTTTCATTGGGTTTTGTAGCAAGGTCTGCTTGAGCATATAAAAAACGCCTGTTAAAGTTAGATTTACCCAAAATAAACTGATGCCTTTGTCGGTTTTTCAGGGTGATATTGATGGTTGCTTGGGGTTGATCTAGGGCGAATTCTTTAAGGTCTTTTGCTGGAGTTGAGAGAGTGCGTTCACTATTACCTTTGACTAACAAATCCATTAAATAAGAAACAATAGCATCATTTGCTGGGCCCGATACCGGAGATTTGATTAGCCACTTAGGGTTACTAGATTCAGGGTTCCGTTCCAAATTCAGAGTAAGTTTTTTTGTCGTGACTGTTAAAAACTGCACATCATCTTCGGCAAAAGAGAAAATTTGCTGCTTTTGCTCCTTGATTTCTTCTCGCACAGTTGCACCTCGAATTTCATAGAAGTAAACAAAACTGCCTAAACCCAGCGTTAGCAGTATCAAAATTAAAGTCGTTCGCGGCAATTTCATTTTTTAGTCATTTGTCATTGGGACTGAGGGAGAATTTCTAACTCCTTTTTTACCGTCGTTTCCACCAAATAATAACTGCGATCGCAAACCCAATTAAAGGTAAAACTAACAAAGACGACAATATCAAAAGATTACTTTGGGTAGTAGTCAGAGTTATTCTACGGTTTTTCGGTTCTTTGGGGCGAATGGAAAGGGGCTGTTGATCTTGTTGACTCAGCCAAGTAACTGAGTTGAGGAATACATCTCCATTTAATTGCTGTTGAAACAACCCATCGGTGGCGAACTCGGAATTTCCTAAAACCACTAACCTTGACTCGGTGGCTGTTTGAGATGAGGGAGCAGAGGAGGCAGGGGGAGCAGAAGGAGCAGGGGAGGCAGGGGGAGTGGGGGAAGCCTTACTTTGAGTGGTTGGTGATGGTAGGGGTGAAGGTGTCGGTGCAGGTTGGGGAGTGGAAGCAGATTTGGGTGTTTGTTTTCTGCTTAAGGCAACGCCCAAGGTTAGAGGCCCTTTGAGGTCTTTATCTGCATTAAACTCCAATTTTTCGCTTTCGAGGTCGCTTTCTGCCCAACTATTGGGGTAGGGTTTGGTTCGTAGCAGTGGAGTAGCCTGAACACCAGGCACAGAGGTAATTTCCAGTGGTCGGGCAATCGGATAAAAAGAATTACCGTTATCGAAATCTTTGGTAATCGGATGTTGTCCGTATTCTGTCACTAAGGGCGTAGCAGGGCCAAGTCCCACGCTTCCGCCAGAGGCATCGACTGCTAAACGATTATCCAGACGAACACCCCACTCTTGCAGCAAGCTGTTAAGTTTGGGATCGGTATTGGGATCAATCATCAGCAGTAAGTTACCACCGCGATTAAGATATTCTTGCAAAGCTTTGACTTCGCCTTCAAACAGCCCTCGTTTGGGGCTAGCTACTATCACTACAGCCGCATCTTCAGGAACTTTGGCAGTTTCTCCTAAATTCAGGGGTGATGTTGTAAAACTTTTATCGCCTAATGCCTGAACTGCTTGTGATATTGCACCTTTACCAGCCGAAAGCTGTCGTTCGCCATGCCCTTGGAGTAAGTAAACTTTAGCTGTGGTTGAATTTGTTAGTTGTTGCAGGCGACTAGTTAATCTGATCTCTGACAAACGCTCATTTTCATTTACTGTTTGCACTAATTGCCGTTTATCACCAGATTCTAAATAAACTTCCCCGTAATCTTTGACGGCAAACTTTTCTGCCAATCCTGGTCTAGTTTCAGGGTTGATGTACTCATATTTAAATTTTGAGCTTTGGCGCTGATAATTTTCTAGTAATTCTCGGTCTTGGGGATTCTGGCTAATATCAAACACCCACACCTTAACTGGCTGTGGTAGAACCCTCACCAGTTCGCGTGACTGGGGCGCAAGGGTAAACAATTGAGCTTCTGTTAAGTCTGCCCGTAAGTGATAGCGAGTTCCCAAAAAGTTAATCAATCCTAAAATTGCCAACACTGCCAGAGTTGCTACTAAAGCATTAGTCCCAGCTTGGGTAGAACGACGCTTCCACCAGTTAGTCTCATAGCTTTGCCATAATATCCCCAACCCACTGATGACAATTCCTGTAATCAGAAATACTAATGGAATTAATCCCCACTGTTCAGAGACTAACCCAGCTGTTAAGCCGACAGCAATTAGGAACGGGCCCAACCAAAATAGATATTTCCACAGTTTCTTTTTTGCAACTATCTTCATCTTATTTGTCATTTGTCATTGGTCATTGGTCATTTGTCTACAGATAGTGACAATTTAAAATATATGGACGAAAATTAAGTGACTAAAAACTAAGTAGATAACTGAATAAATGGCAACAAGGCGTTTCCAAGAATTACAGGTTTATCAATTATCAGAACAGTTGGCAGATGACATTTGGAAAATTGTTGAGGGATGGAATTTTTTTGCAAAAGATACGATTGGTAAACAGATTGTACGTTCGGCAGATAGTATCGGTGCCAATATAGCAGAAGGTGTAGGAAGAGGTAGTTTTCAAGATAATAGACGTTTTATTAAAATAGCAAGAGGCTCTTTGAATGAAACTCAACATTGGTTAAGACGGGCTTATACTCGTAACCTTTTAACTACCGAACAGATAAATGCAATCAAAACAATCATTAACGAACTAGCACCCAAGTTAAACTCCTACCTAAACTCAATTGGCAATGTACCAGATGACCAAGGACAAATGACAAATGACAAATGAATGACCAATGACTATTGCCTTTGAAAGCGCAGTGCATCAATTGATTGAGCTGTGAGAAAGATGCCCAAAAAAATGTAACTGGCGAATAAAATTAAAGCGCTGGTATCAAAAATGCCTTGAATTAAGGTGTTGTAATGTTTCAGTAACGACAGATAACCTAATGCTTCGCCCACGGGGCCAGGGACAATTTTGGCGATTAAATCAATCAATAACAATAATAGAATTACTGCAAAGGTGAAAACGGCAGACAAAATTGTACTGTCTGTTAATGAAGAAATAAACATTCCTAAAGATAAAATTGCTGCTGCTAGCAAGATTAATCCAAAATGACCCAGCAAGGGAATTGAGAGTGCCATTGGTGGATTTGATCCACTGATGGCGATCGCTTCCAACACTAGCATGGGTACAACCATCGTGGTAAAAAATGTTAGCACGCCCAATAACTTACCTAAAGCTACCGCCCAATTGGTGATTGGTGAGGTGGCTAAAAGTTCTAAAGTACCGCGCTTACGTTCTTCGGCATAGAGTCCCATTGAGAGAATTGGCAGGATAAACAACAATAGCCAACCCATGCGATCCAAAAATGCCCGGATAAATTCATAGGGGACATCTATCGGTGGTACTGGCACTCCTAGTTGTTGCCCTTGTGCATCTATTGCCGCAACTCCTACCAAAATGCCATCTGGCCCTAGCAAAATCATCACAAAGAATAACCCCGCGATGAACCAAAATATGCCTGCGATCGCATAAGCCAAAGGTGATACAAAATAACTCTGTAACTCTCGGCGATAAATGGCAATAATATTACTCAGCACTACACCCATTTACGCTGCCTCTCCTTCGTTGTCTGCTAAGTCTACCTCAGTATCGAAATTTTTCTCTTCTGTGGTCAGTTGCAAGAACACATCTTCTAAGGTGGCGTTAACTCGCTTCAGTTCATGTAAACCGAATCCTGCACGCACTAATGTTGTGGCAATATCCTTCCCTGGTTCTTTTCCCGGTTGCGATATCACCCGCAGGTAAGCGCGATTTTCTTGGGGTTGATGGCCTCCTGTTGTCGGAATTGATTCTATCAGACTCACACCTGCGACTTTTTGCAATACCTGTTTTGCTAGGGCAGCTTCTCCTTCTATTTCAAGTTCATACCCTGAGCCACCTGTCAACTGAGTCATCAAGTTTTCTGGTGTATTAGTTGCCACAACTTTGCCGCGATTAATGATGGCAACGCGGCTACAAGTCATGCTCACTTCTGGCAGAATGTGCGTGGAAAGAATAATTGTGTGAGTACCAGCGAGGCTTTTAATTAAATTCCGCACCTCAATTATTTGTCGGGGATCGAGTCCAACGGTGGGTTCATCTAAAATGATCGCTGGTGGATCGTGGACGATCGCTTGAGCAATTCCTACCCTTTGGCGGTATCCTTTAGAGAGTTTG
>NZ_DASQZC010000618.1:0-3586 GCF_035638895.1 Nostoc sp.
CTCATCCATTGGCAAAGCTTTCACATTCATTTCCATCACAGCATTAGCCTGTCCATCGACATCAAAATCTAGGCGATAGTTGAAAAAGTGCTGGTGATTTACTCCGAAGATATTCTTAGCAATTAGCCGACCATAGGAATCGTCCTCAGATTGCTTTTGGGCAGCCGTTCCCTGCACCAGTACAATACCCGTTAATTCATTTTGGACTTCCAAAGTCCCATCCTGGTGAAAAATCCAATTAATGCTGTAATCATAGTTATCAACGGCCGCAGTCATCGATATTACTAATTCTCGATTGCGACGGACATCATTACGCTGAGTATTATACTCATAGTGTTTCCACAGCATTCCGTTATCGCGTTCATAGATACCGATAACTCCTGGTATTTTATAAGGTTCTCCCTGCTCATTAGCAAATACAGCATCCAGCAAAAGACCGTTTTCAGGAATTTCTTTACCTAACTGCATCGTATTTGCTAGCAAACCAAAGTTGTATTCTCCAACATCAAATGCATTCCTAAACGACCAAGTGGGATTTGGATCGCCGTAAGGAACTACCATCTCTGATAGGCTAGCGCGGTATAAAACTGGTCTGACATTTTCCCCGTCGTCGTGTGTTACTTGATACAGCACCAATCCACTACGAGGATGCATTAAATACCGAAATTTCCAACCTTGCCAGCTAATTTCATTATTATTAATTCGGAAACTTGCACCATTTGGTTGCAGAATCTTTAATGCTTTAGGCGCTGAAAGTAATTTGCCTAAAGACTTTACATCATAGTTCCAGTTTTCTTTAGAGAAAGGTACGTTTCCCTGGTCAACGAAACTAACAATTTTACCTGCGTTCAAATTTATCGTTACTAAGACTCCTTCAATGGGACTACCGTAATAGTTCCAGCTTTTGCCTTTGTAGTAAGATAAGGCTCGACACAGACGATTACCTGTTGCTTCTTCCTGTTTACTTAAGATTCCTGGTGCCCAACAACTAATTTTGACTTGATCAAAATCGGTAATTCCTCGCCTTTGGATCGCTTTTTGCCATCGGGGATCGGCTTTAACTACCTGAGTTGCGAGTTCATATTCTGGATTGACAATTGCAGGTTGAACAGAGGATATTTCTTTCCACGAACTTAAGGTTTTGCTTGTTAGGTTAACAATACCCTCATAGGTTTTATTTAGCGATCGCTCATAGATTACCAAAAAAGCATTTCGCCCAAAAGCTTTACCAGGTGTAAAATTTAGAACTTCTTCTTTATCTGGTTCTTGTAAAGCGATCAGTGGAAAAGCTACCATTTCGCTCAAAGTTTTTTCTCTTTTGATGACCGAAACGGCTGTACTAATTTCTGCCTCTGTTAGTGAAGTGAGAGGATGGGAAATCGAAGGCTGTTGAGCCGTCAATCTTCCCATTAATCCGAGTGATATAGAAATGGCGACAATGATGGCAATAACTAGCCACAAAAAACGCTTTAGCCGCTTAATCATCTTTTACATTTTTAAAAAAGACTTATAGTTATCTATTTCCCAGCCTAAGCATGAAAACCGATAAATTAAGAGGCTAAAGCCAAATTAATTTGTTAATAATTGGGCAGTAGGGAGAAATAAACAATGCCCAATGCCCAATTTACGCAGAAACTAAACGACGTAAAGATTCAGCACGGCGTTTAGCAATAGGATTATTTGGAGCCAATTTTAGTGCTTCTTCGTAACTTTGTAACGCCTGACTAGTTAACTTTTTTTTCTCGTAAGCGTGACCGAGATTATTCAACCCTGTTACGTAGTCTGGTTTAGCTTTTAGGGCTTCTTTATACTGACGAATTGCTAGGTCATATTGCTCTTGGATAAAATAAATATAACCTAGCCCGTTGTAAATAGGGGCAATATTTTCTTCTCCCTCTTCTTGGGCCGCTTTGATAGCTTTTTGAAACAGCAGTATTGCTTGGGAATACATTTTTTTGTCTGAATAAATACTGCCTAACTCATAATATTCTTGAGTCGTACCCTTTTCTTTCTCTAACTTCTTTCGTAATCTTCCAAAGGAGCCTTCAATCTTGCGAGTTTTGAAAATCTGGCGAAAAACACTCACGGCTGCAATTGTGAGTATAACCACCAAAACTGAGAGATAAACAACGGCTAAACTGTTATCCATTGCTGCAAATATAAATATTAAAAGTTGTTTCTCTATCTATTATCAGCCTATTGTCCTTTGTCATTTGTCCTTTGTTATTCACTAATGACCAATGACTAATGACAAAAATTAACTATTTTGTGCAATACCCGTAGCTGTAGGTTCCATCGAATTGGATTGCGCGTGTCTCCAAGGCGCACTATTACCGCATACTGGACAAGAGCGATCGCGGTGAGAACGGCGTTTAGCAAATTCCATTCGATTTAAGTCGATTGTCAGCAATTGCGACAATAGAGGCTGACTAAACCCGGTGATCAGTTTGATTGCTTCCAGTGCTGTTAAACAAGCGAGTGTTCCAGAAACAGCGCCTAGAACTGAAAAGCCACGCTGATCCCACTCAGGCTTTTCTGGAAACAGACAAGATAAACAAGGAGTCACACCAGGAATAATCGTCGTTAGGTAAGCCTCCATCCCATTCATTGCAGCTTCCACCATTGGCTTACGCGATCGCACACAGGCTTCATTTAACAAATTGCGCTCTGTAAAATTGTGGGCGCAATCAAGAGCCATATCAGCCGACTGCACTAACGAATCTACATTTTCCGGGGTGATGTAATCATGAACAGCTTCCACTTGGACATCAGGATTAATCGCATCCAGAGTTTCTTTAGCTTTGAATACCCTTGGCTTACCTACCCAATCATCAGTCATGAGAACCTGACGATTCATATCATCTTGCCGCAAGTCACCACCCCGGACTAGGATTAGCCGCCCAACGCCCGCTACTGCTAGGTAAAGCGCCGCCGTACCGCCTAATCCCCCCACACCTGTAACCAAAACTGTCGCTGACTTCAGGCGTTTCTGTGCTGTTTCGCCAAAATTTGGAAGCATCATTTGGCGACGATAGCGTTCTAATTCGGTAGGCGTTAGGTTAACCAATTCATACCTCCTAATCAGAAGTGATTTCTGTCAGTGTGACTACATTTTTCGGCTTGTCGTTAAACACTTTGAACAGCTTTTGTTCGTGAGGTGTTGATTCGATAAATACCTGATAGGCTTTTTGCAAAGCCAAAGAATATTGATTTAGTCTCTCTTCTTGACTCAAATCAGGAGAATTATTATCAATTTCCTGTATATATTGAGAGAACTTTTTCAGAATATGTAGACGATTTACATTCACAACTTGTAAGTCGTAGGACATGTTAAAGAATTGAAAAAATTCTTCTGCATTTACGAGCTTCTTGAATTCATCAATAGTTCCAGTCATTTAGCATTCTCCAATTGTTTCAGATGTTGCTTAAGTTCATCTAACTGGCGATAGATTTCATAAGTTGCGGCGGCAACATCCATAAGTTGTGTGTAATCTGTTGGCAGACCTTCGGCTAAATCATGCAGATCCATTTTCATTTGACCTGCTTTACTGTTGAGGCGTCTGATTTTTGCTTGTAGTTCCTCAAT
>NZ_DASQZC010000619.1:0-5741 GCF_035638895.1 Nostoc sp.
ACAAAGATGATAGGAGTCTTTTGAAATATGGAATTATTTCGTATAATCCGGCACAACTCATAACCGTCGATTCCTAGCATGTTTAAATCCAACAAAATTAAATCCGGTTTGTGCCTTATAATTGACAAAACGGCTTTTACTGGATCGTTAATAGTCACTACAGAAAAATTTTCATTTTCTAAGAAATAACTAATTTCTTTGAGAATTGTGGGGCTATCGTCAACAGAAACGATTTTGTGAGCTTTTTGTCCCGTTACAGTAGCAGCCGCTACTATTTGGGAAGAAGGAGTTATGCTATTTGATATTGTTGGCTCCTGAAATTTCTCTTTTGGAGAAGGATAAATCTGAGGTAATCGTTGGACAGGAACTATATTCTCTTCAGAAATATCTAGGTAAGAGTTGACGGTGGTATTTAATTCTTTTTTGGTATCAACTAACTTGGGAATGAATTTAGAGATAAGCGATTGCTCTTCAAATATCTTTGGTAATTTATCATAAGGTGGATCAGCTTCATGCAAGATAATAGCACCCTTAAGTATGTAAGAGTATAAAGTGTGAGCCAGTTGGATTTCATCTTGATTCAAAATTACGGCTAGATGACACAGGCTAAAACCTTTCATCCAATTAGTTAAATCTGGCTGGAGTTTTGGTAAATCTTTTTCCTCAATTTTGCTGTTAATAAACAGATATGGACGTTGATATGGAGAAGAAATTTGAGGAACAAAAGCTTGCCATTTTTTTAATCTTATTTGGCAATGTTCTAGAATTTTTTCTACATCTAACCTACAAAATATTGGCATTATATCAAGTCGTTCTGCTAATTCATAAGTACCTTCTTTTATTAGTAGAAATGATTCAATCACCTCTCGAACCAATTCTTGAATCAGCACTGCTGCTTGTGTAGAATGTAAATGTTGTTGACTAACAAGCCAGGATATAGCCTGATACTCAGGAGGGTGGCTTCTTAAATTACTGTCATCTTCAATTAACTGAGTGTATGAATCGGGTTCAAACATTAGACGTAATTGAACACGAATCTCACTGGTAAGCAGTGGAATTTGGGGGCTGAGGCGACGCAAATGACGTTCTAGCCTGTCAAAGGGTTCCACTGAATGGGTAGCGTAGGTTATTCTTCCCTGTTCTAAGTAAATCGACCAAGAAACTGAGTTATTCAATGCTTGTAAACAAGTACTGTCAGAGCAATTGGATAACTGTCTTAACAAACTTATGGGACGTAGTTTGGTGAATGCACCAGAATTATTCATATTTTTCAAGTTTTTTGCGGAATCAACAACCGAACATTTGTAAATTGAAAATATCAGCTATGAAATATTTTCTTCTTTGTAATATTTCTCTCCGTACAAAATATTCCTTTTAAAATATGTATATATGTTAAAACTAGTAAATTTTAAACATATTTTGTTACATTTAGCACACTCTACTTATTTTATCTATCTCAAAAAAAAAAGTAAGTGGGTATGAATAAACGTAAATATCTATCCTAGCTAGACTATCAGTAGATGTTAGTTAGTTCTTGATTTTACTTACTACCAACAACTCTTGACTGAAGACCTTAATAATGATGTTTATTTATGCCCACTTACTGAAAGAGGTAAATTTGATTCCATGTTTCCGCAGCTACACTGCTATACTTTTAGGGCTAATGAGCTTAATTATGGTTAATTATCTTTATGTAAAAGAACGATTCTTCTACATAAAATCTTTAAAAAGTTATATAGGAAAGTTTACGTATTTATTGTACTGTAAGGTTAATGGATATAATTTTTGGGTAGATACATTACAACAGGGAATGCTGCGTTTTGATAAACTCTTTTTTGCTAAACTAAGCTGTTCTCAAGTTCTTCTTAAATATGTAGAGAACTTCATGAAAAAAATTTGTTTAATAAAAATTAGAGCATCTACCACTAGCTACTATATTCTGTAAGTCGCTTCGGCGATTGTGATTATATACTCTGAGAAAAGGGAAATAAAGCTTTGAACTTTAACATAACACAAAAAGTTATGGATGATACATTAAGACTTGATGAAGTAGTAGAATTTGCTGAGAACCCGGAACCACGTTGTCCTTGTGTACTGTTACTAGACACATCTGGCTCGATGCAGGGAGACCCGATTGAGGCTTTAAATCAGGGTTTGCTAAGTTTAAAGGATGAATTAGTCAAAAATTCCTTAGCCGCAAGACGGGTGGAAGTCGCGATCGTAACATTTGATAGTAATATCAATGTAGTACAAGACTTTGTGACTGCGGATCAATTCAATCCACCGATTTTGACAGCTCAGGGATTGACTACGATGGGTGCAGGAATTCATAAAGCTTTAGACATAATTCAAGAGCGGAAATCTCAGTATCGTGCCAATGGGATTGCTTACTATCGTCCTTGGGTATTCATGATTACCGATGGAGAACCACAAGGCGAGTTAGAAAATGTCGTAGAGCAAGCATCCGTGCGCCTACAGGGAGATGAAACTAATAAGCGCGTAGCATTTTTTACAGTAGGTGTAGAAAATGCAAATATGACTCGTTTAAATCAAATAGCTGTGCGTACCCCCCTGAAGCTGAAAGGATTAAATTTTATCGAGATGTTTGTCTGGTTGTCAACTAGTATGTCAGCTGTTTCCCATTCGCAGGTGGACGAACAGGTAGCACTACCGCCGATTGGTTGGGGGACTGTTTAATAAAAAATCGCAGCTTGATGTTTACACAGATAGCTGCTGGAAAAAAATCTATGAACATATCAAAACAGATTGCTCAATGGCGGATTGTGGCTGCGTCTGTATGTGGTACAAGTCACTTAAAAAATAATCAGTTATGCCAGGATGCTCATCATTGGCAGGTATTATCAGATAACATTTTAGTGGCGGCCGCAGCAGATGGCGCGGGTTCTGCTAGCCTTGGGAAAGTGGGAGCGATGATTGCTGTGGAGACAGCAATAGAAAACATTTCAACCATTGGACTTACCCGGAAAAGTTTGAGTGATGATGCATTGGTGCGATCGCTCTTAAATGATGCCATATTAGCTGCCAAAAAAGCTGTGGATGATGAGGCGGCTACTTGTGACAAACAGCCTCAAGATTTAGCCACTACCTTAATTGTGATGCTTGCCACACCAGAATTTGTGGCTGTAATGCAAATAGGTGATGGTTTGGCAGTGGCAAAAGATAGCATGGGCAACCTCCTGGCACTGACTATACCTGATAGCGGCGAATACATCAACGAAACAACTTTTTTAACTTCTCCTAATGCCTTAGATACAGCGCAGATGAAAGTCTGGCGCACAGACATAGTAAATGTTGGCATCATCACCGACGGACTACAAATGTTGGCTTTGAATATGGTTGTTGGCGAACCTCACAAACCCTTCTTTTTTCCCCTGTTTGAATTTGTAGCTAATGCCGAGGATAAGACAGAAGCGAAGGAGCAGTTGGTAAACTTTTTACGCTCAGAACGGATTACGCAACGCACTGATGATGATTTGACACTCATTATAGCTGCATTCAACAACTCATAAGCAAGAAATTTACAGGTTTCACATCTTACAATAACTCCGTTAGCGGTAATTTCATTATGCAGGTACTACGTTGTTCCCCTAGAAAAGAAATCCTCAGTCTCAATGTCAGTTTGGGACGTGGCGGTGAAGCTTGTGTTTATGCAGTGCCATCTGATAACAACTTGGTGGCAAAGATTTACCACAAGCCAACGACTGCTCATGCTGATAAACTCCAAGCGATGCTTGCCAACCCGCCAGAAAACCCTACGGCGAGTTTAGGGCATATCTCTATCGCTTGGCCAGAGGATTTATTACGGGCGGCAGATGGCAAAAATAGCATCCTCGGCTTTTTAATGCCACGGATTCAGGGGATGCGTCCAATTATCGACTTTTACAACCCCAGAACCCGTCGCCAACACTGCCCCCTATTCAACTATCAGTACCTGCTCCGCACGGCTCGTAACTTGGCGGCAGCTTTTGCTGCTTTACACGCTAGTGGATATTGTATTGGTGATGTGAATGAGTCAAATATCCTCGTCAGTGACACAGCACTGGTGACTTTGATAGATACAGACTCCTTCCAAGTACTTGACCCAAGCAGCAATGTGGTTTATCGCTGCCCAGTTGGGAAACCAGAGTTTACCCCACCAGAACTACAGAATAAAACTTTTGCCCAGCACGATCGCGAAATTTCTCACGATTTATTTGGGTTAGCGGTGCTGGTATTTCAACTTTTAATGGAAGGCACGCACCCATTTTCGGGGATTTTTCAAGGTGCTATTGAGCCACCGCCCTACGAAGCCCGCATTGCATCGGGTCATTTCACTTACAGCCAAAAGCGCTACGTACCCTACCTTCCTACACCCATTGCACCCGCTTGGGAAATTCTTCATCCCAGCTTACAAGAACTATTTGTCCGTTGTTTTGAAGACGGTCACAACAACCCACAGCTGCGCCCCAGCGCCCAGGCTTGGCTATCGGCTATTGCTGAAGCCGAAGATTCCCTGATTACCTGCACGACAAATCCTCAGCATCGCTACAACAACCACATGCGTAGCTGTCCCTGGTGTGAACGTACCGTGCGATTAGGCGGACGCGACCCCTTCCCATCACATCGGGCTATAGAAGCTAGAGAACATCTCCAACCGCGAATCAAACGGAAAAAGCACTACACCCAGACACCGCATTTTCCACAGCGACAGCGAACTATGTCACCGCACTCAGCTAATTATTGGCAGCCAGTAATTACCCCAAGCGGTGCATCTTATAAACCTTCCAAAAAGTCAAAGTTGTACCCGATTATTTGTTGCTTGCTGGGTTTTGGTTTATTGGGATATGCGGATGTAATGATTAAACTTACTCAGCCGTTGGTTACCCAAAATGCTTACACTCAACAAACACTGAAGTCTCCCCAGACAAATAACAAACTCAGCTTCGCTGATTATTATCAGCAGGGTTATACTGCTTACAAAGACCGAGATTATGAAAAAGCAATTGCCAGCTTTACCGGAGCAATTGAACAAGAACCGACACATGCCAGAGCTATTGTAAATCGTGGCAATGCTCGCTATAACATGAAAGATTACGAAGGAGCAGTTGTAGATTATAGCCAAGCTCTCAAAATCAATGCCAATCAAACCAAAGCTCTTGTGAATCGGGGTAATGCCCGCTATATGCTCGCCGAATATAGCAACGATCCCGATCTAGAGTATAACCTAGCGATCGCAGACTATAATCGCGCCATTGGTCTGGATAATAATGAAATTGAAGCTTATATCAGACGCGGGATTGTCCGCACTCAAATGGCTAAATATAGCGGTGAATCTCAACAAGCTTACAAAAGAGCGATCACAGATTTTAGTCACGCGATAAAACTTAATGTATCCAAAGCAGAAGCTTACTTTCAGCGCGGTGTAGTCTATTATCAAATTGCTCAATATAGCAGCAATTATGAGCAAGAATATAATCAAGCGATCGCTGACTTTAACCAAGCATTAGCTATCAGCCCCAAACTAGCAAAAGTGTATCTCAAACGAGGTATGGTTCGCTATGAATTAGCACAGTATGGCGGTAGTGAATCTAACAAAAATCAGGCGAAAGCTGTCGAGGATATACAGGCATCTGCTAAATTCTTTCTTGAGCAAGATGATATGGATAATTATCAGCAAGCACTCAGTAACATGTGTGTAGTCATAGAAAACAAATGTGACCCTTTATTCCAAAGCTCAAGTA
>NZ_DASQZC010000620.1:0-1617 GCF_035638895.1 Nostoc sp.
AGCACTAATTTTTTCTCCGACTCGCGTATGAATTTTGATGATTTGTCCCGCCATCGGTGCTTTGATGTAAGCACCCGCCAACTCGGTTTGAGCATGTTTGAGTGTGGCGATCGCATTTTCAACTTCTGTCTTGGCTGCGGCTACATCTACAGGTCGGACTTCTGCAATACTGGTAAGTGTGGCTTTGGCTTCACTGACTTGCTTGCTACCAGTGGCGTTAGTACGGGCGAGTGCTGCTTTGGCTTCGGCAAGTTGTTTGCTAGCAGTGGTGTTAATGCGATTAAGAACTGCTTTGGCTTCGTCTACTTGCTGTTTGGCAGTTTCTACAGTCAAACCTTTGGTATCGTACAAAGAATTAGAAACTGCACCTTGGGAATATAGCTGTTGATAACGTTGATATTCGGCTTCGGCATTTTTGAGTTCTGCCTCTAGCTTCTTAATGGTTGCCTCTTGCGCTATTCTGTCTCCTTGCCACTGTGCCTCTATGCGGAATATGGCTTCCTGTTGCGCTGTTTTGTCTCCTTGGGATTGGGCTTGGAGACGTTCAACGCTTGCCTGCTGGGCGTTAATTTCTCCTACTTTTGCTCCTGCTTCAACTTGAGCGAGTTTAGCTTGAGCAACTTTAACTTGTTGTTGGGCTTGTATTACAGCAGTTTGCAAGCGATCGCGCGCGTCTAAAATTGCTACCACTTGTCCGGCTTTAACGCGATCGCCTTCTTTGACTAAAATTCGGGCAATGCGATCGCCATCCAATGCTAAGGGCGCAAACAAGCTAATTACCTCTGCTTCCGGTTCTAGCCGTCCTAATGCAGCTACTTTTTGAATGTTGGGCGTGGTTTCAACTGACTCAGATTTCTCGGTTTGACCAACTGATCCAAACTGAGAAATCCCATAAACAACAATTCCACCTGTAATAGCAGTAGCTGCAATTACTAATGTAATTAACCCTTTTTTAGAAGTTTTTTCTGATAGCTTTTGAACCATGTCTTTTACTCTCCTAAAAATTTATTTTACCTATATTAAATGAATCAGGTTTTCTCAAAAATAATTTAGGTCAATTTATTATACATATAGCAGTTTATAACAACCATGAGATACAAAGCCTAACTTTTAAAACATAAAATAACGTCCGTTTAAGCTTTTGTTTCTGCTGTATGTTGCGGCAAATATGCTGTCAGTATTTTGCCTAATAACGCACATTGTTCAATAAAATCAATTGTTTGATTACCCCATAACTTTTCCAGAATTAACCCGTCTACAAAGCTCAAAACAAACGAAGCCAATACCGAATCTTGAATACCCAATAGATCGCAGATTGCCTCCTGATAGCGCTGATTAGTCCGTTTATAAATGCTATTTTTTAACATTTCCTCAGAGTCTTTATGTTGACAAAAATCAATCCAAATATAAGTCCACTTAATAAAGTAATCTTCGTTTTTCACTAGGTATCTTCCTAGTGCTTCCATTGATTCTTGCAGCGTTTGCGCTCCTTCCAATTCAGCTAATGCTGTACTTAAGTCTTGCTCACAAATCTCCTGGGCCAATTGCTCAAATAGAGCTTGCTTGCTAGGAAAATAGTGGTACAACGTACCAGTAGAAACCCCTAATCCCTCAGCA
>NZ_DASQZC010000621.1:0-1821 GCF_035638895.1 Nostoc sp.
AAGGAGAAAATTCTCATGGTTCTTTACGGCTATACCGTTGGAGATGCGGATATCAATCCTAGCCAAGCTGGAGAACAATTCGCAGTTTACCGCTTCCCCATAAGCCCCCTTGCGACTACTCCCCAAAAAGTAGGCGAAATCACTGCTGCCAATGTTCCTAACGCAGAACTAGAAGGTTTGGGAACTAACCCCATTACCGGAAGAGCAAGTGCGGTTAACGAAGCGCGTGGCTCTGTTCCAACACCTGGTCCTGTTGTTCGGGTAGATAATATTGATCAGCCTTTTGCTCCAGCTAGTGCCTCACCAACACCTACACCATCCGACCTACGTCGTTTTGGGTTTGACTTAGGTGCTGACTTTGGCCGTGACTATTCAGTAGCTAGTCAACCAATTGTTCTATACAACATTTCATCGGATTCTGAAACGGCAGTAGGAAGCTCTCTTTATAAAATTACTACAGCTAACCCTGGAACTATCAGCCTTGTAGACGGCTTTGGCGCACCTACTACTGCTGCACAAAGACAAGGAACTCAACCTACCAACCCTGGAAAACATGCTGATGGATTAGCTATCGACAATCTCAATCCTGGTAGAACTCGCGCTATAGCTAGTGATTTCACCAATGGTGATGGAGATGGCAACCAACTTCACAAAGTAGATTTGCTCACTGGTGAGCTATCTGCACAAATTACTTTGAGAACTCCTTCAGGGCAAGCTCTGAATGTGGACTTAGATTCTGGGCTGGCATTTACTAACACTGGTTCTCAAAGATTGTTGGCTTTGCTAGAAAATGGCGCTGTCTATGAGATCACAGGCTACCAAGATGAACTTGCTGCATCAGGTTTGGGTTTAGGTAGTGCTGGTGGTGCTAATGGTGCTGGCTTTGCAACCGCCACCTTACTTGGTACCGTTAATTTACCAAGTGCTTCGACTGGAGCCATTGATTATGAAGGCTTTACGATTGTTAATGAATAACAGTCGTTAAGATACTCTTTCTTCAACTTTTGTAAAAACTACTTTTACAAGAGTTGAAGGACGGAGCTAAAGATAAAAAAGTTTTATTGGCTAAACTACCTGTACTTTTTCTAGAGACTAACTGGATTTTATTTTGAAATTTATTCTATCCTCTAACTCTTTTTTAATTATTTTTGTTAAAGGTATTTTGAAGTGAACATGTTAATAGCGATCGCCTACGAAGATTCAATCGTTTAATAGCTATTAAAACAGCCGAATTATGCTTGTATCAGCCAAGGAAAACAATCATTAGCTACTAAAAATTAACCAAATATTATCAAATCTTAATATTTAAAAAACTTTTTATTAACATTAATCAAATATAGTCTTATTAAGATGATTTCAAATATAGTTTTTAACTTTAAACTTTGACTTTAAATCGGCAAATCAAACACCCTTTTCTCTTTGTTCATTGAGTAAATACTCACTAGAAGAGTATTGAGTTAAGTTGTCTTAGCTTGTTTCCAGTCAAAGGTTTAGTAGTGTTACAAGTTTGCAAGCTTATAGGCTATATAAACAAAGTAAAATAACGCAGACTAGTTTTATATCTTAGTCTGCGAATTAAAGCTCTTGTTTGTGTCGTTAAAGACTTTTAGCCAGATAGCAATTTGCACATTTAGAATGCTGCATATTTGGAATATTCCCAAAAGTTTAACAGGTTTTAACAAGGAGAAAATTCTCATGGTTCTTTACGGCTATACCGTTGGAGATGCGGATATCAATCCTAGCCAAGCTGGAGAACAATTCGCAGTTTACCGCTTCCCCATAAGCCCCCTTGCGACTACTCCCCAAAAAGTAGGCGAAATC
>NZ_DASQZC010000622.1:0-6435 GCF_035638895.1 Nostoc sp.
CTGTGTCCGCGGGACTGCTTACAGACACCGAGGCCTACTTCGCAACCCTTACCGCATACCGGCAAGGGGACCCGCTCGCCATCGTCACTGAGATCTGTGGCGCTACGGAGCGCGCACTGATCAACGGTCGGCAGCTGGTCAACGATCTCCAGTGCGCACGAGCGCGGTGGGACGATGCCGTGGTGGCTCGCCGCGACGCGGCAGCCTGGCGGCTCGCGGACCTGCTGCTCCGGCAGCCCGTCGTCGACACGGCATCCATTGTCCGGGAGCTTCAGGTCACAGCTCATTTATCTTCAAAAAATTTTTGCAAAGCAACATACCATAAGCGTTTTAGGGAACTCAAAAAATTAAATTACTCAATTCTCCCATCCAACAGGACTAGTAGATATTTTTTCCCCTACTCCCCCTCTCCACCTGCTTTGTCTACTGTCTCACACTTATGATGGTTGACTCAGACCAGTCTAACTTCTTTATACTCATTTTTATGCAGCTATCAAAGCCGGAATCATCAGGGACATTTGAATAAAGTTCACATATAAGCCATGAAAGAACTTAGTAAAAAGGAGATCATCTGTGATTAAGAGTCTTGGATACGCAGCCCAAAGTGCAAGTACACCACTAGGCTTGTTAACTTTTGAGCGGCGAGAGTTAGGGTCGCATGACGTACAAATCGAGATCCTTTACTGTGGCGTGTGTCACTCGGATCTGCATACAGTCGCTAATGAGTGGAAAAATACGGTTTACCCTGTCGTACCAGGACATGAGATCGTTGGTCGTGTAGTGAAGATTGGTGAGCAGGTTTCCAAGTTCAAGGTAGGCGAGACTGCGGGCGTTGGTTGTATGGTCGATTCTTGCCGCACCTGTGCAAACTGCCGTGAGAGTTTTGAGCAGTACTGTGATAACGAAATTATCTTTACGTACAACAGCCCAGAGAAGCAGACAGGGAAAACGACTTATGGGGGTTATTCAAACCAGATAGTTGTGGATGAAAATTACGTGCTACGAGTTTCGGAAAAGCTGGATCTCGCTGGCGTTGCACCCCTGTTGTGCGCGGGGATCACGACGTACTCGCCTTTGCGCTACTGGAAAGTTGGCAAAGGCGATAAGGTGGGTATCGTCGGACTTGGTGGGTTGGGACACATGGGGCTAAAATTAGCCCACGCTTTTGGTGCTTACACTGTCCTGTTCACAACGTCGTCAGGGAAGACCGAAGATGCCAAGCGCCTCGGAGCCGATGAGGTTGTCATTTCAAAAAACAGCGATGAGATGAACAAGCATATCAACAGCTTCGACTTCATTCTCAACACGGTTTCGGTATCGCACAATCTGGACGCATACACTCAGTTGCTTAAGCGTGGTGGTACGCTGTGTTTGCTTGGAGTACCGGAAAATCCGCACCCATCACCCAGCATCAGTAACTTGATTTTTAAGCGTCGAGTAATTGCCGGTTCCCTGATCGGCGGGATTCAGGAGACACAAGAGATGCTCGACTTTTGCGCTGAACACAATATCGTCAGTGACATTGAACTTATCCCGGTTCAGAAGATCAACCAAGCATACGAGCGGATGCTAAAAAGCGATGTGAAGTACCGCTTTGTGATTGACATGGCATCGCTGAAGGAAGAATGACAGTAAAAAAATGCCATTGTCGCTTTTGATGAAAAGTCCTGAATCCTTTGCCTTTGTTTAGGGTGTAAGAAAAACGAATCAAAAAAGTCTGAGCGCCGAAAACCAACGCTCAGACTTTTTAATTAAGAATTAAATTAAATGATTAGCGCAACTAACTTCCCATTGGATTAGTAATTGGCAAACCTAACCACTCGCTTAATTCATGAGCTAACCATTCAAGTTCTACTTCGGATTTAATACCAACATCGTTTCCACTAATGTGATATTTTTGTAATCCTGAGCAAATATATAATTGTGCTGGAACGGCAACTCTAGTGTCTTGAGAGCCTTTAGTAAAGTGTTTTGGAATGTAAACCAACTTATTAACACTTTGCCTTGGGGATGGACGGGGACGCTCAAACTTCCAACTAAATAACTCCCAGGTTAGGGTAATTTGTTTGGGATTCAGGCGTAAGCAGATGCGTCCAAACAAATTAAAGATAAATTTATACATCATCATAAAGCCAGCACCCCAAAAAGGAAGTGAGAACAAGGCAAAGGGGATGTTGGCAGGAAAAGCGACTATTGAGAGAGCGCCAATTGTCCAAAACAGGATAAATGAATTCCAGGCGATCGCAAATAAACCTGTGAATACCATTGATGGATTAAAACCACCTGGTGGAATGATAATTTCTAGAGAATCCCAATTTTTGGTTAGTTGAATCTTACTCCCGTCTGGTTTACGAACAACTAAAGCAGGTAATGTCGCTTCTGGTTTGTCTAAGGCTGCGATGGCTTGTGTCGCAGAACTAAAACGCCCTTCTAAACTCGGTTCAATCATCCACTTTAGCCACTTGCTAAAGCTGGGACTCACTTTAGCCGCTTGTTCAAACTGAATGCGAAAATCCTTTTGCGGTAAATCGGCTGGGTGATTCCCCGTCATTAAATAAATTAAGGTTGCGCCTAAACTATAAAGGTCAGATGCTGCAACAGTACGTCCGCCAAATTGCTCTGGTGGCATATAGCCATAAGTTCCTACCACAGTTCTTGTTCCGGTTTCTGTGGCAAGGACTGTCTGCACTGAGCCAAAATCTACCAAATAAACTTGACCGATACTATTACCAGAACGCTCCCCTAATAAAATATTGCTAGGCTTAATATCACGGTGAATTACAGGCGGATACAGCCCATGTAGGTAAACAAGAATCTCTAAAAGCGCTTTGGCTATCTGTTTGACTTCAGCTTCTGTAAAAGTTCGCCCACTTTGTAAATATTGCTCTAAAGTTTTTGCTGGGATATAAGTTTGTACGAGCGCAAATCCTTTGATGGTTGGTAAATTTACCTCAAAATAGTTTAAATACTGAGGAATTAAGGGATGTGACAAAGATTTTAAAGTTTCAGCTTCCCGCTCAAACAGCTTGAGTGAATCCCATTCAAAGTCATCACCAAAAGAGAGTAACTTAATGACAACTAATTCCTGAGTTTGCAAATCACGAGCTAGCAAAGTCCGCCGCCCTGCTTTTTTTCCTAGTAGCTGCTGAACTTCGTAGCGATCGCCTAATATTTCGCCAATCATTATGGTTTCTTCTAATGCTACGGTTGAAAAGTTTTTAGAGCTTATAGCTTTTCAATTTGGCAAATCTATATCTTTAGTATAATTGCGTAATTCTATGCCCTCCCAACTTTGGCCTTATATTACCCCTGGTATTCCCGATGAATTGTTTGAAAATTTGCCAGGAATTCCCCTGAGTCAGCGAGAAGTCCGGCTGCTGTTAATTGCCCAACTGCGACTAAAATCAGATTCTGTGTTGTGGGACATTGGCGCAGGCACGGGTACAATTCCGGTAGAGGTGGGGCTATTGTGTCCAGGTGGAAAGATTATCGCTATAGAAAGGGATGAAGAAGTAGCTAATCTGATCAAGCGTAACTGCGATCGCTTTGATGTGAAAAACGTCGAAGTAATTGAAGGTAGCGCCCCAGAGTGTTTACACGATCTTAAAGTTACACCTCACCGCGTTTGTATTGAAGGAGGACGACCCATTCAGGACATTTTGCAAGCAGCATGGGATTATTTGCCCCCATCCGGTCGGGTTGTAGCTACAGCTGCTAATCTAGAAAGTCTGTATGCTATTTCTCAGAGCTTTTCTCTGTTAAGGGCTAGAAATATCGAAGTCGTCCAGTCTGCCGTTAACCGCTTAGAGACGCGTGGCTTTTCTCAAACCTTTACCGCCGTTGATCCCATTTTTATCCTCAGTGGTGAGAAACTAGACTAAATCCAAAATACTTCTATGCCTTGGTCTCGGATTATTAGTGGAATTGTTGCGATCGCTCTTGCTCTTTCTGCAACCCTTTTGGGGGGTTGGTACTTTACCATCATCTTTGCGGTTATCATCTTTTTGGGTCAACAGGAATATTTTAATTTGGTGCGAGCCAGAGGCATCGCTCCCGCCGCTAAAACCACTATGGCTGTCAGCCAAGTTTTGCTGGTAATTTGTACCCTTGATGGCAGTTTAGCTGACGCTGTGATGCCAATTGCTGGCACACTTATTTGTTTTTACTTGCTGTTTCAGCCAAAATTTGCCACGATCGCTGATGTTTCCGCTTCTATTATGGGGCTATTTTATGTAGGTTATTTGCCGAGTTACTGGGTGCGATTACGAGCAATTGATACTGCTGCTTTTAGCAATCTTCCTTTCGGAGGTTATTGGCCCACAACCTGGACAGATTTCTGGGAAAAAGCAAATTCTGCTTCTTTACCACAAGGTTTTACAGCAACACTGCTAACTTTTTTGTGTATTTGGGCAGCCGATATCGGCGCTTACACCATTGGCAAATTCTTTGGGAAAACCCGTCTGTCTGATATTAGCCCGAAAAAAACTGTAGAAGGTGCTGTCTTTGGCATTACTTCAAGCGTTGCTGTAGCCATAGCAGGAGCCTATTATTTGCACTTGCCCAGATCCCCCTTTACTGGTTTAGCATTAGGTTTGCTGATTGGCATTGCTAGTCTTTTGGGGGATCTTACCGAGTCTATGCTCAAGCGAGATGCTGGAGTCAAAGATTCTGGGCAGTTAATCCCTGGACATGGTGGTATTTTAGACCGTACTGATAGTTATATTTTCACTGCTCCGTTGGTATATTATTTTGTGACACTACTGTTGCCGCTACTATAGCGGTTTTCAGTAACAGTTAAAGTATTGCACTGACCAATATCCCGCCCAGAACTTAAGTTCCGGGCTAAGAGCTACTGTCCACTTAAGTGGACTGAAATTCTTGTTTAGTCCTCTTGAGAGGACTTTAGCTATTAGCCTTGGAATTTATTCCGAGGCGCGATCGCAACGAAGCACAGGATTGTGTTTATCCTCCCTTCAATGCAATAACTTGGAATTCTATTCCGAGGCGCGATCGCAACGAAGCGGGGAATTGTCCCCTGAGAGCCGCAATATCATTTAAAATAATGTATTAGCATTTTTTAATTTCTAATCATTAAGGGTTAACGTTAATCCGCCCACGACACACTAACTTGCCTGGGATCAGCGTTAGTTCTTGGATATCGACATCTGAGCCAAGATCCAGATTGTACTCATGATTGTCCTCTAATATATCCCCTTGGTCGGGCAAAATTTTTATATGTGCCAGTTGCAACTCATGCCCACTGAGTAACTGTAAGCTTAGACAAATCTCCAGAGGAGTTGTTTCACTATTGGTTACTCTTAGACCTCGCAGTATAATTTGGTTGTTATCAAGGATAATTTTTTGCCAATTTATTGGTTGTGACTTTGGGCAATGTCTTGGTAAAACTTTAACCAGCAAATCGCTCAAAGCATTAGATAATAAGTCAGATGAGAGAGAAGCATTAAGATCCTTCTCGTCTACGATCAAATCGCCAACTACTGGTACTGTTTCTAACAGTCTTAGCGGTTTTCCCTTGAGTACCGAGCCGATATTTATGCGAATATTTTCTGCTATTAATTGAATTTGTGTAATTAGGAGACCTTGATAAATTGCATCAGTAGCAAAAATAGATACCGATGGGATACGTCCAGAAAGAATTTGGCGATCGCTTGCTTTAATCTCCACTTCTAATTCCGATATTTGGCTCACTTGCGCTCTCAACCAGAGCTTTAGGGCTGTTGTGAGTACTTGCGTAATTATGCGGATTTTATTAGTATGTGTTGTGTTGAAATTTTGCTCTGCCATCTAAGGAATCTGTTTATGAATATTTGCTTAACAACCGAACAGAAATTAAATAAGTCTTAAATGTAACATTTATGTCTACTCGCTACAAAATGCAAATATCATTTAATTGTTAACAGTAAATAAGCAATTCCACATGGAGGCACGGTTACAAAAAATTCTCGCTCAATGGGGTATCGCCTCACGTCGTGAAGCCGAAGAAATGATTAGGCACTCACGGGTGCGGATAAATGGGGTATTGGCACATTTAGGTCAAAAAATTGATCCCGAAAAAGATGCGATCGCAATTGATGGTAAGCCTGTATCTAAAAAGCAGCGTCCGGCTTTAATATATTTATTGCTGCACAAACCAAGGGGTGTGGTTTCGACTTGCTACGACCCTCACCGCAGACCAACAGTGCTGGATCTACTACCGAAAGAATTACGGGAGGGTACAGGTATTCACCCAGTTGGGCGTTTAGATGCAGATTCTACAGGAGCATTAATCCTGACCAATGACGGAAATCTGACATTTGGACTAACACATCCCCGCCACAGTATTTCCAAAACATATCGTGTTTTGGTAGAAGGACATCCTCCAGAAGCAGTACTGAAAATGTGGCGTCAGGGTGTGATGTTGGAGGGTAGAAAAAC
>NZ_DASQZC010000623.1:0-12517 GCF_035638895.1 Nostoc sp.
CATCTTGCGAGATGAAAAACAGATATTTCCAGTATCAGTGAGAGCAGATTCTAACTATGGAGTTGGAACTGAAGTTGTTTTTGGACTTCCGTGTATCATTGGCTCAATAGGTATTGAGCGCCAACTGGTGTTACCAAGAAATGCTCATGAACAACGCTTATTAGAAGAGTCAGCCACC
Organism: Nostoc sp.; assembly: GCF_035638895.1. Taxonomy (GTDB): domain Bacteria; phylum Cyanobacteriota; class Cyanobacteriia; order Cyanobacteriales; family Nostocaceae; genus Nostoc. Next base: position 179 of record NZ_DASQZC010000623.1, read on the forward strand.
CAACTGAATCTTGCCTATAATTCTTTGGATAATTAAAATCAACTCATATAGTCTGTCTAAAAATGCAGGGTAAGCTCATCTAGTTTAGTAGAGAATCGTCAAGTTGAAGAACTCGTCCCAAATTATCAGCATTTCGCTTATTATTGTAATGTTTTGGCTGCTACAGAATGGTAACGTGTAATACCTTATATATCTGAAAGCTAGAAGAATATCTATGTTCATCGACGAAAGATTCTTGTAGCAAGAATACTTTTAACTTAGTCGATTTTAAGATAAGCTTTGTTGATTGATAAGTGACTATAGATTGTAAAAACACGTCGTCATGAGTCAGGATGTATATCCAGACAATTGGAAAGAAATTGCGACAGCGCTAAAAGCTTTGTGTGATTGGCGTTGTAATAAATATGGTAAGGTCTGCTTACGTCCTCGGGAAAAACCACCTGATTGGACAAAATCCCAGCATCAAGCTCATACACTTCAGGTACATCACTGGAATTGTGACCCTGGTGACAATCGCCTGGAGAACTTGGCTTGCCTGTGCAGTGGCTGTCACCTTTACTACCATCGATTTGGACGCGGGAATATTTCTCCGGGACAATTGTCACTGTTTGCCGAAAAGAAAGTCAGCTAAAATTTAGCCATTTCAGATGTGAGCGCTCACACTTTTATTTCTGGGGATCATAGCAGGAATTGCCATTTTAAAATTAGGCTTGATTCCAACTGTTGCTGTAATAATTGAGATGAATGAAATAGTTTATCTTGTTCTTTGGTGTCAGAAACTTATCCGGTATGGACAAATTGCTCTCAGAACAGCTGGTCAAAAGCATTTATCAGCAACTACTGCCTAGATTACAAATTGAGAGTGTCAATCCCCGTAATCCCATTAATGTCAGCTATCTTCCACAACCCTGGCGGCTGCTTGGCAAAGGAAATTATGCCGCAGTAGTTTATCATCCCGATTACCCTGAGTGTGTAGTTAAAATTTATGCCCCAGGACGACCAGGCTTTGAAGAAGAAGTAGAAGTCTACCGTCGTCTAGGTTCTCATCCAGCATTTTCTGAGTGTTTGTACGCCAAAGATTGCTTTCTAATTTTGAAACGGCTTTATGGAACAACTTTGTACGATTGTATGCACTTAGGTTTACCGATTCCCAAGCAGGTAATAATAGACATCGATAAAGCTCTTGACTATGCTCGGCGTTGCTCCCTCCACCCTCATGATGTCCACGGACGTAATGTTATGATGCACCAAGGTAGAGGGTTAGTTGTAGACATCTCAGATTTTTTACATCTTGAAGCCTGCTCAAAGTGGAATGACTTAAAGAAGGCTTATTACTGGCTATATCTCCCCGTGTTATGCCCACTTCGACTCCGTGTGCCATACTCTGCCTTAGATATAATACGCAAATCTTATCGTCTGGCAACCTCTTTCAAAACTTCTTGTTGTCAACTAGTCCTAAGATTAACTCGTTTTAAACGTTAGGCTAATTTATTTTTGCAAACATTAAGTATTTCTGTGCCAAAAAGTGAAAATCAAATGGTATTGCACCCTCTTGCTATTGCTTTGAGTTTAAGCTATTCTCAGATGTAAATATTTGAAGCATTCATAATTTCTTACTTCTTTAAACAGGTCTTTATACTCTGCACAATATTCATCTATGGTAGCAACTGTTGCGTGAGCATCTCTTGCCAAATGTTTCAAGACTTGTAATTCTACATCTATTGCCCTACTTACCTTTCAGGGTTTTATTTTTTTATTCTTTTATTCAGAATACCCGGAAAGTGACAGAAGAGGGGTATATCTATTCTTTTTGATTCAAGTGTTGATAATTAATACAAGGTAGTTTTGAATTTCTCTAGTATCTTAGCCACCTTTCCTTTAGTGTTGTATACCCTGATGAGCAGCTTGGGACGAACCCCCCTAGTGCCAATGACATCTCCCTTGAGCAAAGTGCAGCTCTCGTTGATTCGGGCAGCGGCATAAAGGCAGACACCGAATAAAGCGCGATCGCGTCTTTGTGTTATTTACACAAATGCTAAGACTTAATGGACAAGGTGATCATAAGTAGCAGCATTCGATGCAAAAGCTACTTATGATCACCGTATTTTCTGATTAACACAATTGCTTTGTAGGCGATCGCCTGTCTTTGAATTCAACAAATTTATAATTCTGGCACCTGTAGGTTACGTTTATTACCTGCGTAATGGTTGTAAATAATTTCTGGAGAGTTACCAACCCACCTTCCTACATCCTTCGCATCAATATCAGCTTCCAGGCAAAGAGTAATAAAAGTGTGTCTGCATTGGTAAGGTTTGCGATATTCGGTGACTACACCCTGTTTTACAAGTTGAGTTACGATTCCATCTATATGTGTACCACGATGATTTTTGTAACCTTTCCAGCCATGATTGAGAAAATCTCCAAAGTTTACTATACCGCCTTTCTTGCTTCTAAAGATAAAATCATCCGGGTTACAGTTCTCAGGTTTGATAGAGTCTAAAATTTCACGTTGCTGATTATTAATCGGAAAACGTCTTTGGCTTTGGGTTTTTAATCCATCTTTCAGAGCTAACCCTTTAGTACTGATGGTAATTGCTTGCTCAAAGGTAATGTATTTATCACTGATATGCTTCCATTGTAGAGCGATCGCTTCTGATGGTCTGCACCCAGTGAAAAATAATAATTTTACTAAAGGAGCATAATAGCTGTAGAGTTTACTCTCCTCAAATGCTTGAATTATGATATCCCGTTCTTCCTTAGTAAAGGGATTTATTTCATATTCTGCCGATTCTGACTTCGGCATCTGAATGTCTTTTGCCATACCCTGGAAGGGATTTGATTTAATTAGCTGACTCTTAAGTGCCCAATCACAGCAAGCATTTATGTTTGTCAAAGTGCGTTTAGCTGCATTAGCACTGAGATTTGCAATGAGATAATCTCGAATTGCGATCGCATCATCCAAGGTTTTAGTTGGGAAACTGGCAATGTGATTGCGATATTTGCGATAGTCAACAGCGTAAGTAGAAGGACTAATCTGTGGTTTTTTAAATTCAGTGTATTTTTCCCCATAATTCTGCTAAGTCTGGTTGGGGGTTAGCCGAAGGAGGAATCGGGGTAATTGGGGTAACGGTACTTAATGACGCTGCTGGTTTGTACTTAACTAAACTGGCATCAAACTCTCCATAGTCAATATCCCTCTGGATTTTTGTTGCTAAAGCGGATGCTTGATGTCTTCCAAAAAGTGTATCCTCGTGCCTTGTTGAAAGATAGAAACGTTTGGTTTTTAGCTCTCCAGTCGGAGTAATAATAGGATGAGAAAAAACTAATTGGAGACTGCCGTTAGAGTTCTTTATCTATACTGAACCCCGACGGGCAATACTTTGAGATTTTTGAGATTCCATAAGGTTACTTAACTGGGGTAAACACCTTTATCCTTCCACATTACCCCAGAAATGTATATGGGGGTAAAAACCTTTGCCTTACATATTTACCCCAGTTTTACCCCAGTTCTTTACCCAAACTACCCAAAATTACCCCAAAAATATTGGAAGGCTCTGGAAACAAGCCCTACAACTACCATTAAAAAAGGGCTTCAAACCCTGTAATGCTTATATTTCTTTGAAGGCGGCACCCGGATTTGAACCGGGGGTGGAGGTTTTGCAGACCTCTGCCTTACCACTTGGCTATGCCGCCACAGCACAATTCCTTCAACTACTTTAATATTTATAAGATATCTTAGTAGCCATAGGGCGCTAGTTAACCCATGATAGCATAGGATTCTGACGTAGAGATAGTGGCTTAACTAGAGTTTCTGGTAGTCTTTAGGCGATCGCTAGATGGACATCATGAACCAAATCTAAAGTTTTTTAGGTAGAGATAGTAGGATGGTAGTCTTTATGCGATCGCTAGAGAGTCCTGATTACAGGGTAAATAAGTTATAAGTTATGAGTTTTAATTCCTCACTCCTCATTTCTTACACCTTGACTTCATCGGCAAAACTACCCCATCTGACAAAGTGAAATGGGCCGGCGATAGAACCCCAGAGACGTTCATCAGTATCTAAATCCCTTCCCCGATCGAGGCTGAAAAATTCTTTAGCGTCAATCTCAAATTCGTTATCCAGATAAGTATTTTTGCCGTCACGAACCACAATGCAGCATTTCCCAGGTTCAACCCTGCCTTTAAAGCTGTTACCTGTCCACTCCACGACCATGTTGCAACCTGACATTTTTTCCAATTGGTCAACGGATAAACCTTTTAAACGTTCAGGATCACGAGATGCTCCGTAAAATTTTTGTTCTTCTTTAACCGTGTAGTGTTCAATAACAATGTGGTTTTCTACCGGAATCAACTTCATTACCCGCATCCGGTAGGGTTGATTGAGCATAAAATCATAAGCTTGTTCGAGAAACAAACTTACTCCTGAGAAGAATTCCAACGGAAGGGGACGGATACACACGCGAATGTGGGCATAAAAAGGCGGATTTTCAAAAGCTTGTTCTTGATTGCTAAAGTCAGCTGCCATCCACCGGGCTAAAGTGGCAATATCAGTAGAATGAGTCACGTCGCTTCGCTCCGAATTCAAAATTCAAAATTAATAATCCCCATAAATAAATTTAAAGGCTTGTATTATGAGTCTGTTTCGGTCATTACAAGATGATCAACTAGTTGTTTAAAAATTATCTAGGATTATTTTGACACTCCCCAGACTTAAAAATCCTGGCATGATACCTTTGGTAGGGCTTGCCTACGCAATTTTTCAATTAGCTATTACGATCGCTTTGAGTTCCATGCTTAAAATCCCATTGCTTCGGCTACTGCACCCAATTTTGCTGCAATACCCTGTTTAAATTGACTGTGATTGTGTTTAATGGCTGTATCTGGGTCTTTTAGACCATTACCGGTCAGGACACAAACCACTGTCGCCCCTGTAGGAACTTGGTCTTTCACCTGCAACAATCCGGCTACAGAAGCGGCGCTAGCAGGTTCGCAGAAGATACCTTCTGATCCTGCCAAAAGTCGATAAGCGTCGAGAATTTCTGCATCGGTAACGGCGTGGAAATTTCCCTGACTTGCGGTTTGGGCTGCGATCGCTAATTCCCAACTAGCAGGGTTACCAATCCGAATTGCTGTCGCTAAGGTTTCGGGATTTGCTACTGGCTGACCGGTCACTAAGGGGGCTGCACCTGCGGCTTGGAATCCCATCATTCGGGGTAAGCGATCGCACTTCCCATCTTGATGATATTGACAAAAGCCCATCCAATATGCTGTGATATTTCCCGCATTACCCACGGGGATACACAACCAGTCTGGCGCATCACCCAGCGCATCGACAACTTCAAAGGCTGCTGTTTTCTGCCCTTCTAGGCGGTAGGGATTGACGGAATTTACCAAAGTCACCGGATAGCTTTCAGCCATCTCGCGGACAATTTCTAAGGCTTGGTCAAAATTCCCTTTAATTGCCAATACTTCTGCACCGTAGAGTAAAGCTTGGGCTAATTTGCCCAGTGCCACATAACCGTCGGGAATCAGCACAAAGGCATTCATGCCCCCACGCCTTGCATAAGCGGCGGCGGCGGCTGAGGTGTTACCCGTGCTAGCACAAATTACTGCTTTTGCGCCAGCTTCCTTAGCTTTGGAAATTGCCATAGTCATCCCCCGGTCTTTGAAGCTACCGGTGGGATTAAGACCGTCGTATTTTACAAAAACCCGCACTTGTCTGCCAATGCGTTCTGCGATCGCAGGCGCTGGTATTAAGGGTGTGTTACCCTCTAACAGAGTGACAATCGGTGTTTTTTCGCTGACAGGCAAGTATTCGCGATAGGCTTCTATCAGTCCGGGCCAGGGTTGGCGATGAGATTTAGCAACAGACAGGCTCAAAGTCACGGGATTTAAAATTTCTTAATGTAAAGGATTGGATATTTAGAAAGGGTGGCATAGGGAAGAACAGAATCGGGAAGAGGAAGAAAACGGATTTTTCTTTACCAGTTTCTAGTTAAGAGTCCCCTAATTCCAAAAGAATATTATTTAAGAATATTATTTTTTGTGGTGCAGGCGTTTGATTTTGCCATTTTTATTTATTTCGACTGTCAGTTTATCATAACCGCCACGGCGAACTGGGGGTGCTGACGGAGCGAAAAATGATAGACAAATCTGTGTAACTTACGTAATAACCCTCTGAAACACTTATTCTCACTTTGCAAAAAGCCACTTTTATGCTGGGCGCTCTGCGAATGCTTTTATGTGTATTTTACCACTTTAATATCTCCATTTTTTAACTTTAAATACGCAGTAACCTGCCTTTTTTTTGCGGTAGTTTCATTTTTCTCCTGACAAAGACGTTGCGCGTAGCTTGCTTTTACAAAGTGCTACAAAGGCTCTAGACGAACGCCAGTGCTTTCCCCCTACATTTTTACTAATCTGGTGTAATTTAATATAGGACTCATATTTGATTTTTGAACAAAACTCAGTACACCTTTATTCCTTCTTCCCAGTCCCCAGTCCCCAATCCCCAGTCCCTTACCTTTACGAGTGATTCAGAAATCAAATTGGATTGCTATATATAGGAAAATTTTTAGGTAAATTACTCAATAACAGCGAGAATAATTAATACAACTAGAATTGGCAGGCTATCAATTAAGTATTGCTAAGTACCACTGAGTGGAGGGAAGCTTTGCACACTTCGGGTAATGTTTTTTTAGGAACACAGCCATTACGATCGCTGTCTCTTATGATTGAACCTGAAATCCATTAGAGTAATTAATTGAAAGTATACAATATTTTAATAAAGCTTAAAAAAGCAATATTATAATATTGCTAATGGTGTGAGTTAAGTTTTGGATTTAATTAGCGATGCCTACTTGTTTACCTAGTGTTTCCGATCGCGAGTCCCACGCTAACTGGGTCAGTAAGTTAACCAAGTCTTATTATCAAGACGATCAGCAAGCTAAGTTGATGCATTTACAAGCAGAGGTAGACTCTCTGTTACAGCAGTTAGAAAACCTGAAGCAGCAACGTCTAGGCGAATGCAACCAAAAGGAATAATTCAATTTTGGAGATAGCGATGTCTACGACGGGCTAGGCCTACGCTTTTCCCCTCTCTAATCTAAATTTAAGTGAGGGGGAAGTTTGAGTAAGGGGAGTGCTATTCAAAGCGCTGATTTTTCTCTGACCAGCGCCTCAAACTGTAGTTATGAGCATTTTCTACTAATAAAGCTAAGGATTGCACCCCTGAAAGCTTGGCGAAGGCAGACAGTCTTTGTAAGTCATTTCTTGTAAAATCAGTGTAAATAACTTCATTGCTATCAGACAAAATTATAGTCCGGTCACGCCGTTGCTCTGGGTTTTCCCCCTGACTTTCAGGTGTAGGCTGATTCAAAGATGCTATTGCGCCTGCTGAAATAGTCAGTATTATTTCTGGTTGAGCATTATTTGTTAAATCAATCACTTGAACCGGCCAATCACCTAACTTTTCCTGCATCTGCTCAAAACTAGGAATAGCACCACCCGGAACTTCATCAGATTGCTGTAAAGATTTCCACACACTCGATAAAATTACCTTCACCCCCTGGGGATTTTGTTGATGCAGTTGTTGTAGAGTGATGGGAGATGGTTGTACCCATTCCAGTGCTGCATTTGTCAAGGCTAAAGGTTTGGGTTGGAGAACATCGTTTTGATTCTCTGGGATTTTTGGGCCAGCAGCTAATAGGCGCAAAACTTTACCCCGTAGTTGCACCGCTTTGATAGCGGCTATAGTAATTTTTTGTTCTCCATTTGGCAACCAGACCACAATTTGAATTTCTGGGTCAGAAGTGATTCCCAAAGTTTTCCAGAAAAATTTGGCGGCGTCAGTTTTGGGTGGGTTGAAATTCTCAAAAGGTGAATTTAGCCAGCGTTTCCCGTCATAAAATGCACTTACCTCCACCTGATACCATTGGTTATCTGTGAGTTTCAAGTCTGCTGAGGAATTTGGTTGCAGCCATTCAGTCTTAGTAACTTGAGTGATTGGTTGGACTGTACCAACAATTTGACTAGGGTGAGTAGAGGATATTTGCGACTTTGCACCCTGATTATTGAGTTTTGCTAACAAATCTTGAATATAGGCAAGATTATCTTTTGTAATTTTTGGTTGCGCCTTTAACCAAGAATTAGCATGTTCTTCTCCTTGCTGAACTTTTAAAATCAAGGCGAACCAAGCTTGCACCTCTGGTCTATTTGGGTTCACCCGCAACGCCGCCGCCGTGCGATTCCACAACCGTTTTTCATCAGCTTTGAGTAGGGTAACAATTTCTTGGGTATTATGTGGCGACGCTTCAAACACCTGTAAAGCTTTCTCCCAACGACCATCAATCAAATCTGCCAGCACTTCTTGACTAGGACTTCCCCAAATTTTCTCGGCTTGGGTTTTAGTAAGTTGGGAGTGCAAGCGAATCAAATCCACTTGCGCTTGTGCCGCCTCTGGCAATACTCCTTTGCGCTGTTTCTGAATGAATTTCAACCATTCAAAAGCTGGTGTCCACAGTCCACTACGGGCAATTGACAAAGCGTTTTGGTATGCAGAATCTTTGAGGGCTGATGATTTGAGGGTAATCGCCTCTAATTGAATTGGTTTGAGGAATAACTTCAGAGGCTTGACTTGGTAAACCTGTAAGTGCGGTTCTAAACCTATAGTTTGATCAACAATTAACTCTTTGGTACTATCACCAGTTACTTGCTGCCATTTGGGCAATTGTCCATTGGGACTTGTCCAAGACAACATTTGTAGTAAGTTTGTGCGTTCTGGATTGTAGTATACGACATGACCGTAGGCGATCGCATCAGTTCCTTGTTGGCGTTGACCCCGCAAATTAAACCAAACACCTGGTAATGGTGTCCCACCTTCAAAGCGTTGCACTTCAGTTAAAGGTAGGGGAATGGTAATATCTTGGAGTTCTGATGTCCCATCAAGCAAAGAAGAAATTACAAAGGATTCTTCTGGCCCAGTTACAGGTAATTGAGTCGCTAGATAGTAGTAATTTTCTGACTGAGATTTAAACTCTAACTCTTCTGAGCGTTCATAAACTCTGAGTTCAACGAGTTCTTCACAATCAGATTGACAATTAGGACGCTGTTGAAAAACTGGCAATAAAAACGAATCTTCCACCTTTTGATGTAAAGGCAGAGTTTCCCCAAATATTTGATTTTTTTTACTCAAATCGAGTTGAATTTGTTTGAGAGTTTGGGGGCGTTCGTGCTTACCAAGGGGGATTTGTGCCCATATAGGTAAAATTTTATTTAGCCAGCTTACCTGATCAGGATTGAAGATGAAGAGAACACTAATCCAGGCAAAAGCCATAATTAGACTAGCACTACTTAAGAGAATTGCGATCGCTAGCATTGACGACAACCAACTTCCCCGTTTTAGCTTTTTCTGGGGTTTCTTAACGATACGTTTCACCATACCTGCATGAGGTTTATGTTGTTTAGAGGTTTTTGGCGTCAGCTTGCGTGAGCGATTTGGCATATTAGTTTTCAATCAATCCAGTGGACATTTTTGGGCATTAGACACAAGAGGCACAATAAGCAGAAGGGAAACACTTAATGCAGCTTCTCCCCTGCTTCCTTACTCCCTACTCCCCACTCCCCACTCCCCATTGCCTAATACCCTGTTATACTCGTCCTTTCAGAAGTTGCCCAGAAGGATTAAGTCTAATTTGGGACAAAATACGTAAATTTTCCCATGTGAATGCTTGATGATTGCGAATACACTTTTCACTTAAGTATGTGAGCAGAGTGTAAAAAGTTGAAAGGTATACTTATAACCCACAGTCATAGCAAAATCTGGATGCTCGCATGGTTACTAATTGCGGGAGTAAATGGAGTTGCACAAAAAGCACTAGCACAAGAGTACACAGAAACTACTCAGGCGCAGGAGAGTATAGATTTAAATTCTTCTTCCCTCTCCCCAATAAATCCGATGGCGCAAGTTACATCGGTTTCTCAACTTAAGGATGTACAACCCAACGATTGGGCATTCCAAGCATTACAGTCTTTGGTAGAACGTTATGGTTGTATAGCTGGCTATCCAGATAGCAGCTATCGCGGTAATCGGGCCTTAACTCGATATGAATTCGCCGCCGGAGTGAATGCTTGTTTAAATAGAGTCAACGAATTAATCACTACAGCCACCAGCGATTTAGTCACCCGCGAAGATTTAGCAATATTACAAAAATTGCAGTCAGAATTTACCCCTGAATTAGCAACTTTGCGCGGTCGTGTCGATAGTTTAGAAGCTAAAACCGCCGAAATCGAAGCCAACCAATTCTCAACAACAACCAAACTCAGTGGACTACTAATAGTTGGTGTTCAAGGACGGACTAGCAATCGTGGTGATGTAAATCCTAGAGATGGACAAAAAGAAACAGATGATGCAGGGACAAACACTAATGTCATATCCCTGGCGCAACTATATTTAACTAGTCAAATCACTCCCCGTAGTTATTTATTTACAGGTCTTTTAGATGGTAAAGGAAAAACTACACCTAGATTTACCAATAGTGTTTCCCGGAATGATGTTTTACTTGGCTACGAATTTCCTACAGATAGCTTAATTGTAAGTGACCTCAATTTTCATTGGCTGGTGACAGATAAATTAGCAGTAATGGTGGGAACAGAAGGCGTAAGTATGCCAGCTGCTTTCCGAGGCCCCAATCGTGTAGAAAGTGCTGCAACAGGACCGTTGTCTTATTTTGCCCAAAGAAACCCAATTTTAAATATGGGATACGGTCATGGTGGTATAGCTATTGATTGGCAATTTGCTAAACGCGCTAGTTTGCAGGCAATTTATACGAGTTATCAACCAGGAAATCCCGGTAAAGGTAGCGGTTTATTTGATGGAACCACCACTACAGGTGTGCAATTGCTGCTGACACCAACCGATACTCTAGATTTAAGTTTGTATTACGTTAACAATTACTCTTCGGATGGTTGTTTGCTAACCTTTGTTGGTGATGAATGCTTAACTACAGTTAATACCACTACCGGAAAATCAGCACCACTGCAAACTAACGCCGTAGGTGCGACTGTAACTTGGCAAATTTCTCCCCGCATAAGCGCAGGTGCATGGGGTGGTTATACTAAATCTTATATTCCTGGGCAATCGGGAAATGTAGAGACGACAAATTATATGGTGTTTATGAATTTTCCTGATTTATTTGCTAAAGGAAATTTGGGGGGAATTTATGTCGGTCAACCTCCTAAAATCACCAGTAGCAACTTACCTGTAGGGAATAATATTCCTGATTTTATCAATACTGGTTTAGGACGTGCAGGTGGACAACCAGGTACGACCACTCAAATTGAGGCATTTTATCGTTTTCAGCTAACAGATAACATCAGCATTACACCAGGAATAATTCATATCATGGAGCCTGGTCACACACCAGATAGTGACTCAGTTACCATCGGCATTCTGCGGAGTACTTTTCTTTTTTAATTCCGTTTGCACATAAATATTATTGAACTTAAGTATTGACAAATACTTATAGCCAATTGACCACAAAAACCAATGAAATTTCTTTTTCAATCCCCTATAGTCAATTTCCTATACACCATGCCGCATTTTAAATAGATATAAAAATAAGATTTGGCGGTGAACCAAACCTCTCTATAAATCCAGTGCATAACAACATCCCGAATTAATTTACTCATTATTTATTCATAGGGCATCTTCCCATAGGATGTGTGCAAATATTCTGAAACCTGATAGAAAACTCCCCTAGTATAGCCGAATACTAAAATAGAAAATTAATCTGCCATAGCCTAGAGGCTATGGCAGATTGATTAGATGTTAAATTCAATAAAATAACTAGAAGGATTTTTACGTCCAGAACTTGCATTAAAACGATTTTTCCAACTAGCAAGCCAAATAAAAGACGAGATAAATAGTATTAACCACCGGCGACAGCAGGGACAATACTTACTTCATCACCATCTTTCAGTGCTGTGTTAATACCATCTAAATAGCGGATATCTTCGCTATCGACATAAAAATTTACAAACCGACGTAGCTTTCCTTCTTCATCGCACAACCGCGATTTAATCCCAGGAAAGCTTTGTTCTAAAGAGTCTAATAATTCAGCAATGGTGCTACCGCTAGATTCGAGAGTAGCTTGATTATTAGTCAAATTCTGAAGAGTCGTAGGAACTAAAACTGTTACAGCCATAGAAGTACAAAGTGAAGAGTCAGGAGTGAAGAGTGAGGAGTTAGGAATAAAGTTAAGAGTTATGAATAAAAAACTCATAACTCATAATTCATAACTAAACGAGGACTTGTTGCCATTCCAAGCGATCCAGAGTACG
>NZ_DASQZC010000624.1:0-4876 GCF_035638895.1 Nostoc sp.
GGGATTCAGACCCCACCTGATTCAAGTCCACCAAAAAGTGGTGGGGGTCTTAAACCCTTGGGCGTTGCCGCACGACTTGGGGATGGGGAGACAATTCCCCAAGTCTCCTTGTCTCCCCATCACCTTGTCCTCTTCGATAAATTACAAGGCTAATAAGTAGGTAAACATAATTAATTACACAATGTCATTGCGAATGCAGCGAAGCGAAATGAAGCAATCGCAAGGGCTGGGATTGCTTTGCTTCGCTCGCAATGACTGTAATTAATTTTGCGTAGTTACTTAGCTAAAGTCCTCTGAAGAGGACTAAGTATAATATTTTAAGCGGTGTAAATAGCTGTACTCAGTAACAGTGAAAATTTTAGTCCACGCTTAGTGGACTTGAGCTATTAGCCCAGAACTTCAGTTATGGGCGGGATGCCGATAAAAATATGTTCAGCCAGCATCCGTTTCAAATATAAAAAACCTGGATTTAATAACCTACAGTTTTCGTAGGTAGAGTGCGTTACGTCCCTAACGCACCATTTCGAGTGGTTTCGGTGCGTTAAGCTGTCACTACAAAAGATAAGTTTTGTATTCTGTTGTATCTACGTTTTTAAGTGTGAATATTAAAAGATCAATTTATTATTATCAATAAACCAGTATTATTACTGTGGTCAAGTTGAAGTTACTCGACGCAAAGTAGCTTGATATACTGCTTACCTGATTAAAAACTAAATATAACTTCAGTGTAAATACAGAAGTTCAAATATATTACTATCTACAAAATCAGTATTATTCCTGTGGTCAGATTGGGGTTACTCAATGGAAAGTGGCTTCATCTAGTCTTGACATTTTTATGTCTTATTGCCCAAAAAGTCTGTAAATCTCAGTAACAGAAAGTAAATTAATAATAATTTACGATTTTACTGAGATTTGATTATTTGAAAATAACGCTGTTTTCATTGAGTTTCACCACTAAGTCTAGAAATAAGTTGATGTACTTGAAAACCCAAAAGTTTGATGCTTTTTACTTGATTTTAATTGTGGAATAACTTTATACGAATTTAGCTTACACGTATCGAATTTAGCTGAAGTAAAAGCAAAATGAGCATAACTCCTATAGGTAGCTACAGGTTGTTCCAGAAACTACATCCGCTATCTCTGTTGGCACAATTAACCAGTCGGCGTGCTACAGGGTGCTTAAACATATTTACTGGAATAGTTTCTTGGTCAATTTATCTAGAGGACGGTAAACTTACTTATGCCTCCTATTCAGATAAACTGTTTGAGCGGCTTGACAGTCACTTGCGGCGCTTGAGCCAGCAAATTCCTGCTCTTAACAGCGCCGCTCGTGTGCAAATGCGGCTGATGTTTGAGACTAAGAATGAACATCAATCAATACCCAATGCGGATTACCAAGCTATTTGTTGGTTAGTAAATCAGGATTATATTACTTCTGTGCAAGCAGCAAGCTTGATAGACGAATTAGCAAAGGAAGTACTGGAATCATTTCTATGTTTAAAAGAAGCTAGCTATGAATTCAGTCCAGAAAGCTCTTTGAATGAATTACCAAAGTTCTGTCGCCTGGATTTGCGATTACTTGTTGAACAGTGTCAAAAGCAATTACGAAATCGGCAAAATATCCAGTCATCAATTCCGGCTGGTGGGGGTTCCCAAGTTTTATCTAAAATACAACCGTCTCAAGTTCAGCCACAACTGCAAATAAAACTTGGGCAGAAGTTACCGATACCAATCAATTTTGATATTGCTGAAAATAAGAAAAATACTCAGCTACCTACTGGTAAAAAACTATATACAATTGCCTGCATTGACGACAGCCAAACAGTTTTAAATTCCATTAAACACTTTTTGGATGAAAACACATTTACAGTTGTGATGATCAACGATCCTGTAAAAGCTTTAATGCAAATTCTTCGGAGTAAGCCCGATTTGATTTTGCTAGATGTTGAGATGCCAAGTTTAGATGGCTACGAGCTATGTTCCTTATTACGGAAACATTCAGCTTTTAAACATACACCTATTATTATGGTGACTGGTAGAACAGGATTTATCGATAGGGCAAAGGCGAAAATAGTTAGATCATCAGGATATTTGACTAAGCCTTTTACACAATCAGAATTGCTAAAAATGGTTTTTAAACATCTTGGTTAATTTAGTAACAACCAATAGCTATAACAGATTTAATCGCCTTAAGTTATTTGTTTAGGAGATTTAATAGTGAGTCTGACATTAATTGGCACAATTCTGATTGTAGAAGATTCTCCCAGCGAATTAGAATTAATGAGCCATTATCTGAAAGAAAGTGGTTACAACGTAATTAAGGCAAGTGGTGCGAAAGAGGGTTTAGAAAAAGCTGTGTTAGAAAAACCAGATGTGATTGTTACTGATGTAGTAATGCCAGAAATGAGCGGATTTGAATTGTGCCGTTATCTAAGAAGAAATCCGATTACTGCAAAAGTACCAATTGTAATTTGTAGCTCCAAAAATCAAGAAATTGACCGTTTATGGGCGATGAGACAAGGTGCTGATGCCTACATAACTAAACCTTACACCCGCGAACTTCTGCTACGTACTATTAAATCAGTGGGAATTTGAATCAATGACTAGTATAAACATTACACTTCCTTCAAAGGAAACCCAAAATAAGTTAGCAGACGGTTATTTGAAGTTTCAGCTAAATCAACAGACTGCTGCTGTTTTATCAATGAAACATACGCAAGAAGCAATTATTGTACCGATTGAATCTGTAACCTCAATGCCTAATATGCCCACCTGTATATTAGGATTAATGAATTGGCGGAGTCGGATAATTTGGGTTGTTGATTTGCCAAGAATGCTTAATTTAGAATCTTTAGATTATCGACTGCGACAATACAGTGCCATTGTTATCCAAGTGGAATCATTGATATTAGCTTTAGTGGTGCAAGAAATAAAAGGTACGACTAAGTTCATGCCTGATGATATTCATTCTCCTATCGGACAAGTGGCATCCAGTTTAGTTCCTTATTTATGTGGATGCGTTGTGCAACAAGAAGAAATATTACTGGTATTAGATGCTCAGGCAATTGTGCAGTCTTCTATTCTCCGCAGTGATTAGAGTGTATTACTAAAAAGGATTTTTAGTGTTCTTATTCACATAGTTAGGAGAATTACTTTTATGTTTAATAAAACCAATACGAATCAAGGTAGTGGCGCTCAAAAACGAGCATCATTGATATCATCCCAAAAAATAAATGGTAGTTCCATAAAGCTACCAGCTAAGACTACTAGTGAAACGGCTAATAATTCTTTACTAAATCAGGCTATTGCCTCTTTTACAAAACTCGGATTGGCTAAGAAAGCGACTATTTTAGCGATCGCAATCGGTACAATACCAGTATTGGGCATCGGTGCGATCGCTTTTAGCTTTGCCAATAAATCGATTACTAAGCAAATTACCCAGTCTCAACAAGCTGAAGCCATTGGCTTAAGTGATAAAGTTAACCGTTTCATGTTGGGGCGCTACGGAGATATTCAGGTAATATCAAGTTTACTTTTTTTGACAAGTCCCCAGGCTAGTGTAAGTATCACCACTCAAGATAAACAAGCAATCTTAGATGGAGTTATCGAAGCCTATAAAGCCTATGACAGCGTTGCTGTTTTTAATCGCCAAGGTAAGTTGATTGTCCAATCCACAGGCGAACCCCTAGACAACCAAAAAGACCGTACCTACTTTCGAGAGGCTTTACAAAAAGATACTCCTGTCATTAGTAAACCTGAAGCAGCAAAAAATACTGGTGTAGTGAGTATTTATATAGCTGCACCTGTGAAAGAGATAAGGACGGGCAAAACCATTGGTGTGGTAAGGGCGCGGATGCCCGTAAAATCTTTAGAGGAAGTTATCAAAAACTACGTAGTTAATGGGCAACAATACCATTTGCTCGATGCTTCTGAAACAGTTTTCTTGAGTCCACAAAAGGAATTATTAGGAAAAGAGGCAAAGGCAGAGTATTCTAATTTACCTAAACTGGTAGCAGTCAATAAGGTAGATAGTTTTATAGAAGTTCCCAAAACTGGCAAAAAAGAAGAACTAGTTAGCTACGTACCAGCCACTAAGTTAGATGGTTTACCAGATTTAAACTGGCAAGTACTTTTATCTACAGACACAGCAATTGTATTTGAGCCGCAAAGACAATTGCTGTGGATTATAGGCATTGGCACAGCAGTGACAGCATTGATTGTAGCTGCGATCGCATCTCGGTTAGCTAAACTTACTACACAGCCAATTTTAAATGCGACTGCGGCATTAGCAAAGCTTGGTCAAGGTAAATTTAATACCCGTCTGGAAATCGAAAGAGAAGACGAATTAGGGGTATTGAGTGCAAATATTAACCAGATGGCCGAACAATTGCAGGCCTTAGTTAAAGAACAAGAACTGGACGTTGAAGGGGCAAAATTACTAACAGATATTACCCTACGAATACGGAAAATTCTCAAAACTGAAGATATTTATGACGCAGCAGTAAAAGAAGTTCAGCGATCGCTAAAAACAGACCGGGTAATCATTTATACTCTAAATCAAAATACTGGGAATGGTGTTGTCGTTGCTGAATCGGTAACTGATAATTGGCCGGAAATGCTCGGAGTCAAAATTGACGATCCTTATTTTCGGGAACGTTATATAGAAACCGATCAGTATGGACAGGTGCAAGCAATTGCAAACATTCATCAAGACCAAAGCTTGAAAAATGCCGTCGGTTACGTCCAACTTTTGGAAAAATTTGCTGTCAAAGGTAATTTGATCGTACCAATTCTTGCCCAAGGACAGCTTGTATCCTTATTAATTGCTCATCAGTGCGAAACTCCTCGTGTTTGGCAACAGCCGGAAATTGACTTG
>NZ_DASQZC010000625.1:0-2552 GCF_035638895.1 Nostoc sp.
TGGTACTTCAGCAATAGAACCTAAGCGAGTGCGGTTTTGCATTACTGAGTCATTGTTGGCATCATAGATGCGTCCAAAAATATCTGCGTCGTAGACTGTTTTATAAGTGCCATTTTCTGCTTTGCCAATGACAAGAAAACAATTAGCAGCCGCACTACCACTACTGGTAACAGCCCCTTGTGCTAGTTCTGGTGGACAATCTTTATAGGAAACATCAAATAATCTAATCTGTGTCAGTGCTACAGCAGGGGGAATGCTCACCCACGATAGAAAGGTGATGAGACAGGAAATAAAAACGACCGTGAGTGAGCGCAAGCGCATAAAAGACTCCGTGACTTAATCTAACAATATGTAACTTATAATTTCAGCTTAACTGAATTTAACTACAAGGAATTGAAGACTTTAATTTAACCTTTGTAATAATTAGGGAAATAAACCCTTAATTGCTATTAACTTATGACTCCAGATGAGATTGAAGCATCTATGCTCGCAGCCTTTAATGATTGTGATGCAGCAAGCTGTCCTCTCACTGACACACAGAAAGAGATATTACTGCAAGTCGTGGAGCAAATTCAGGGAAATTCTACCTCTAGAGCATCAGCTATTGCTAATCCCTTAGACGAACTTACCGCAGAGGAGTTAGAAGCATTTTTACAATTTGTTAAGGATGAAGAACAACGCAACCGCACTTGGAAAGTGCAATTACTCAACGACTGGCTACTGCAAAATGACTCTGGAACAGTACAATTTATTCGGCAACGCTATGGTTTACAGTGGTTGAATCGTGTAGAGTCATATCATTTTGATAAGTATTCTTATTTTGAGGATGCACTAAAGCTAAGAGTAGGCGATCGCATTGAAGTTTCCAATGCCCTATGGGAATGGGTGCAAGAAGATGGCCCTTGTAAGCGCGAATGGTTTCCCTGTATGGTGATCAAGGTCGAGGAAATTAGCAACGGTGATGATACCTCTACTAACTGCGTCGTCCGCTTCTTCAACGGCTCTGAGTATGAAATTCAAGGCATCTACGAATGGAATCGCTATAACTGGCGCTGGCCTCAAAAGTAGATATTGAAATATTTTTAATATATACGGCATTATGCCGTATAGACTTTAAATATAGACTTATGTTTGTATTTTATGAGTGATAACACCTTGCAACAAACAGCTCGATTAGAAGCACGCGTCAATCCTGAGATAAAAGCTCTATGGCAAAAAGCTGCGGATTTACAGGGAGTCACCTTGACGGATTTTGTCATCGCCAGCGTTCAGGAAGCAGCTTACAACGTCATACAGCAGCATCAAACACTCAAGCTCAGTTTAGAAGATGCTGAAGCTTTTGTAGAAGCTCTGCAAAACTTACCGAAACCTTCCGATTCTCTTATCGCAGCAGCTTTACGTTACAAACAAATAATCCAAAAAAATGGTGTTAACGATTGAGTTGCTAGATAGTAAAAAGCATAACCGCTCAATTTTTGCTTGTGGAAATGATAGTTTAGACACCTATATAGTTAAATCTGCATCTCAAGACCTGAAGAAAAAAGTCGCTACAGTGTTTGTTTTGATTGACTCTCCAAGCATGGATATTATTGCTTATTACACTCTTTCAACTTACACAGTAGATATTACTAATTTAGATAAAACCTTTACCAAAGGTTTACCTCGCTATCCTTTGCTGCCAGCTATTTTACTCGGTCGTCTTGCTGTTGATAGCAGTCGTCAAGGTCAAGGTTTAGGAGGAGTGATTCTGATAGATGCTTTGAAGCGTGTCCTAAAGGCTACAGAGCAAGTTACATCCGTTGCAGTAATTGTAGAAGCTATAGATGAAAAAGCAGTTAACTTTTACCAAAAATACGGTTTTCAACAATTTAAAGAACATCCGTTCAAGCTTTATCTACCTGTTAAAGCGATTGAGGAACTTTGTCTACGTTTTGAAATTTAAGTGTATGTTAATAAAATTATTGCTTAAACAACGCCCACGCCAAAAACCTCTCGGTATAATATAACGCTAATTGATTGCTCACACCGTTGAAAACAGCATCAAAAGCGTGTTCTGCCCAAGGAACTTCTAAAAAAACCGCAGTATTACCAGAATTATGTAAACGTTCATACATTCGTCTGCCAAATCGCGCTTCTACCAAATGGTCACGACTGCCGTAAATTAATAAAGTTGGTGGTAAAGGGTGCGTCAGATAATTTATCGGTGAAGCAATGTTATACTGATTAGGCAATTCTTGTAAAGAACCACCGATAAATGCTTTTAAAACAGCGCGGGTGTTGATAGGATCGGGATTTGGTGGTGTTTTGTATCCCCCCGTTAAATTAACAGGCCCGTAATAGTTCACCACACCACGAATAGGTGGTGCATCCGGTTGATAAGCCGCTAACATTGCTAGGTGCGCTCCCGCAGAACGCCCTAAAAGTACCATCCGTTCTGGATCAGCTTCGTATTCTGCTGCATGTTTGCGAATAAAATTTAGGGCTGTACGCACATCATCTAACTGAGCTGGAAACTGATATTTAGGTGCATGTCGATAAGCGATCGCAAATAC
>NZ_DASQZC010000626.1:0-3929 GCF_035638895.1 Nostoc sp.
GTGGCAATATCCGTTTAGAAATAGAAGATAAACAGGGAGCAATTGAAGATTTTCAAAAAGCGGCAGACATCTATCGTCAAGAAGGTAAGCTAGAATCGCTCAAAGATACACGAGAAATAATATTAGATTTAGAAATAGAAGAATCATTAGATATTTTAAACTTCTAAAAAGTTGAAAAATTCGTCTAATATTATGTCCGCACAATCAGTTATGATTCCCACAGTGATTACATCCCACACATTATCCCCTCCCCGCAACCGAGGAGGGGAGACGAAGCGTAGCTTTGGCGGGGTGGGGTTCTTCAGGTTTAAGAAGTAATCAAGCGGACATAATATAAGAGGATATTTGAAAAGTATTAGGCAAATAGAATTCGCTACTAGAAAATTGTTCCAGTCTCTTTCAAATAAACCCGCGTAAATGGTTCATCTTCACCCAAAGAATAATCTTCAATCAACCCTTTGCGACGAATAGAAATCTCGTTGCCTTTTCTAATCACCACAGTAGAACCATCAAATACATCCCGCACTAACATCATCTCAGTTTCGCTAGGATTATCCAAAACGACCATATTACTACTTCGGTAAAACATCCCCTCTTCATTGAGGATATCTTCCGCATACTCGGCAATCAGCAAATCAAGTTTTGGATGACGCAGTAAAGTTTGGACGTTGCTATTGTAATCTTTACTTAATACTTTTTTCGAGCGATTCACAAAAACTCCATCACGACAAACAGCGCCTATTGTCCAGTTAGGATGTTGCAAAAGGATATGGTCAATCGTTGTTTGCAGTTCTTCAACTGAGATTTTATTAAAGGTAATAATCGGTATCCTAGAATCTGTACCCGACTCAAAAAAGGTTTCTAAGATATAAGAAGGCACATCAACGCTTTCACCTTGAGAAGGTTTAAGATGCATCAAAACGCCTGGTGCAGCATTGATTTCCAAGATGGCAAAGTTACTAGACTTCCAAGATTCTGAGAGACTTTTGGTCATGACATCAATACCAAGGCAAGTCAGCTGGAAGTGTTGGGCAATATCTTGCGCCAAGATAATATTGTCATCATGAACCGTGTGCGTTGCATCAATGCTCATACCCCCAGCCGAAAGATTGGCAACTTTACGGAGGAAAACAGTGCGCCCCTTCTCAATAACGCTGTCCAATGATAAGCGCTGTTCCTCTAGGTAGAGTTCCATCGCTTCATCGATTTGAATTTTACTCATCGGCGAGGTTGGCGTGTCTAAACGTGCAGGTTTCCGGTTCTCTAGGCGGATTAATTCTGCAAGCGTTAAATAGCCATCACCAATAACCGATGCTGGACGGCGTTCTGTGGCGGCGACAAATCTGCCATTGACACACAACAAACGAAAATCTGATCCGGAAATACTTTTCTCAACAATTATCCGAGTTAGCTGATCTTCGGGAATCGCTGCCAGTGCCCTATTATAAGCAGATAGAAGTTCTTTTGAGTCTTGTATGTCAGCCGTAACACCAATTCCTTTGTGGCCTACCACTGGCTTAACTGCCACCGGGTAGCCAATTTGTCTTGCTGTGGCTAAGGCTTCCTTTTCAGAAAAGACAATATCGCCTTCGGGGGCTGGGAAACCCAACGTTTTTAAAAATGCCTTACAGTCGTCTTTGCGGGTGGTAAACTCCGAATCTAGATGACTATCACAGTTAAATGTTGTTGCCACCCCCCGGACATGTTTTTTTCCCAAGCCGTATTGCATTAACCCTTCTTCCCACAAATAAAAGGCGGGAATACCTTTTTCGTAGGCTGTTCGCAATAGGGCGTAAACTGTGGGGCCACCATAGACAGAGGCGCGGAATTTATTTTGCAGCCTTACCAACTGTTCATCAAAGGTAAAGTCTTCATCTTGAGTGATGGCTTCAAACCAATCCCAAACAAAATAAGCTACCTCTCTAGTTGTGCGTTCATGTAGTGATTGGACGCTAATCCGCACGAGATTTGGATATGGTTTGACACTCCAACGGTTAAGGTGCAAATCCATGTCCAGTTTTCCGACTTCGGACACAACTTGGGCAAATAGATGAGCATAAGATTCGTAGCTTCGGCTGCCCAGGTGGGGATAGCGATCGCTAATCTTTGCAATATAATCTTCAATGGGCAAAGGCTCTCTAGAGTCAACTAGAGCAAAGTTAAATACTAGCGCTCCTATATCTAAATAGGGGTTGGGCCCAAGATAATGCTTGAAGTTGAAAATATCGAATACATCCGTTCTTCTAGCATTAATGCGGACTAAATCACTGCTTTTTTGTAGAACCATTGATTACGAACCTTTGGCTAAACACCCTGAAATTTAAATGCTGAGTTATGGTTACTCAGACTTATTGATTGTAAATCAACTCACATTATTTTTTGAGAGTGATGGCAAAGCCATTGATCTAATCAGAACTTAGATTAAACCTATTATTAAGTATTTTCAACTATCTCAAGGCATAATTAAACCCCCCTACCTCAGCGAAGAAAAAACTACAGTTAATTCATCCTCATGAATGGTCAAATATCTAACCTTTGAAAGGTGCAACACTCAGCCAATAAATTGTATAAATAAATATGCGGTATTCAGAAAGACAGCCAAAAGACAGCAAAGTTATGAATAGCACACAAGCTGCTCTAAGAGAAGAAATTCGGGAACTTGCTGAAGAAGCTTTTCACCAAAAGCTGATATCTGGGCATGGTGATGGCCCGGATATGAATGAGTATCAAATTGTCTACCAAGGCAAACCCAGGCATCTCCCGCTAGAACAAGCACGTTTTTTCTTAACTAACTTGCTTTACAGAAGTCGCATTCATTAAAGCTTACCATTAGATATCTAATTGCATCCAGCGAAAGTTAATACCAGTTTTTGAATAATAATTGCACGATAAATTTCCAATCGGCAATTAGCAATGCCTCTAAAAAATTACTCTAGAGGCAGTTGTTGCTGTGGGTTTTATTAAGTCAACGAACGTTAATGAGGATGCTATTTTCTGTGTAATTTTTGGCAATAATCTTTTGGCTTGCTGCGATGTCTAACGACAAGCGGCTTCTCTACGAAACGCTATGGGAATATCAATACTACCTTATATCAAGTGATCTACCAAAGGGATGATTTGATAGTTGGAATTGTCATGGTTTAGTAAAATTTATTAACTCAAATTAAGGGGACATCATGGTACAAACTAATTCTAAAGGGCAACTGGTAATTATTGGGGGAGCCGAAGACAAGGAAGGAGATTGCCAAATTCTGCGGGACTTTGTGCGACGCGCTGGGGGTACAAAGGCGTACATTGTAATTATGACGGCGGCGACAGAATTACCTAGAGAAGTGGGAGAAAATTATATTAAAGTATTTAAGCGGCTGGGAGCCGAAAATGCTCGCATTATTGATACAGAAACCCGCGAAGATGCATCTTCATCTACCGCATTGGAAGCAATTCATAAAGCAACTGGGGTATTTTTTACTGGGGGAGATCAAGCTCGCATCACCAGTATCCTCAAGGACACCGAAATAGATACGGCGATTCATCAACGGTTCTCTGAAGGTGTAGTTGTCGCAGGCACAAGCGCCGGAGCTGCCGTGATGCCAGACGTAATGATTGTGGAAGGCGACTCAGAAACACATCCTCGCATTGAAACTGTTGAAATGGGCCCCGGTCTTGGTTTTTTACCAGGAGTGGTAATTGACCAGCATTTTTCCCAGCGCGGACGCTTGGGACGCTTAATTTCAGCTTTGATACTACAGCCTGCTGTTTTAGGATTCGGTATTGACGAGAATACCGCTATGGTCGTGACAGATAGCCAAGTTGAAATTATTGGTGCAGGTGCGGTCACGATTGTTGATGAATCAGAGGCTACATACAACAATATGGGCGAAATTTTGAAGGATGAGTCTTTGGCGATTTGCGGAGCAAAGCTTCATATT
>NZ_DASQZC010000627.1:0-5197 GCF_035638895.1 Nostoc sp.
CGTCGTTCAGCCACAATAAGGGTATTCGCAATCTCCAGCGACCAAATTCCTGGTACAAAAGCTTTAGAATCTGGCATCATTGCCAGTATGGCATTAGCATAATCATCGTTTTCATCCACCAAACACCAGCTAATTGCTACAAAACAATCCAAAACAAACTGCATTAAAATCTTCGTCCCTCTTCAAGCATTTCGCGGATTGAGGTTTTATCTAAAGCTACTTCTTGCCGCAGTTGTTGCATTTTGGCAATTGCTTCTTGAATCGATTTTTTTGTCGTCGGCTTTCCCCAAGCGTTATATTGCAGTACAGTGTTATCGCATGGTGCAAGGTCTGTTTTATCTAAGGGCTGCACAACTACCAGTACTTCTACAGATGTATCTTTATAATCAGTGGGTGTCTGAATGTGCAATATCCCATCTGTTCCTATATGCGTTCGCCCTTGGCGTTGGCGGAGCCATCGCAATTTTTTTGTTTCCATTTTTACCCCCAGGAAATTATATAATTTTTCGTTTCCTGGATTTGACAGGTAACGCAATTCATGAGACTCTGCCTTTCATTTTAAATTAACAAAGGGTAAAGTATGACTCAAACCTTACGCAAACTAGTAACATTTGATGAATTTATCGCTTGGTATCCAGAAAACTCACAACGACGCTATGAACTGCATGACGGAGTAATTGTTGAAATGGCTCCTCCCACAGGTGAACATGAACAGATTGTTGGATTTTTAGTTGGGGAAATAGTTACAGAATACAAACGTTTAAAACTCCCTTATTTCATCCCCAAAACAGCATTTATTAAACCGAATCAGAGCGAAGCAGCTTACTCACCAGATGTACTGTTGTTGAATAACTCTAATTTAGTAAATGAACCTCTGTGGAAAAAAGAATCTACTGTAAGCCAAGCGGCATCAATTCCTTTAGTAATTGAAGTAGTGAGTACCAACTGGCGAGACGACTATTTTACTAAAGCAGGTAAATACGAGGAGGTTGGAATACCTGAATATTGGATTGTAGACTATCTTGGTTTAGGTGGTAGACGCTTTATTGGCAATCCTAAACAACCAACTATCTCGATTTACCAATTAATTGAAGGTGAGTATCAAGTTAGGCAATTTAGGGGAAGCGATCGCATTCAGTCGCCAGCGTTCCCAGAGTTGAATTTAACTGCTGAACAGATTTTTCGGACTGGAGAAGTCGCGTAAACAAGGGCTAAAAAAGTAAAAGAGTCATCAAAGACTCGTCCGCGAGTATCAAAGACTCGTCCGCGAGTATCGAAGACTCGTCCACGAGTATCAAAGACTCATTCACGAGTATCAAAGACTCGTCCGCGAGTATCAAAGACTCGTCCGCGAGTATCAAAGACTCGTCCACGAGTATCAAAGACTCGTCCGCGAGTATTAAAGACTCATTCACGAGTATCAAAGATTCATTAACGAAATTCATAGCCCCATTAATGAGTATTAAAGACTCGTTTACAAGCAAATCTGAGCCATTGGTAATGATAAATTCTTTTTAGATTCCGTAAAAATCATTAGCGCTCATGTAGTACTACACAGGATAGTAGGTTGCTTTGATATCTTGCAGCATTCTCAATTAGCACCCGCGATCGCCTGTAACTCGAAGTTCTAGCAACCAATAGCCAAAGCCACTCAAGTAGACTAAAACCTAAGTCTAAAAAAAATTTAGTCCTTTTAAGAGGACTTTCGCTATCAGCGATATGTTTCTAACCTGTGGTGGTTGTTGGAATTAGTGCAAAATGTTACTAAATGTGAGATTGTCCAGCGAATCTAGAGCATTACATATAATTTTAGTTGACAGGTGAACCTCAGTATGGTGGATATGCCTCAACATTTCCTTGAAAAAATCCGAGAAGCGAAAGATAAACGGCTTAAAAAATTAGATTTAAGCAATAATTGGCATACTAATGAAAAGGAAAAATTAACAGACATTCCTGTTGAGGTATTTGAACTGGAATGGTTGGAGGATTTGAATTTAAGCCATAACCAATTAACCACGTTACCAGCAAACATCATTCATCTTCAACACCTTACTACCTTAAATTTAACAGCTAACAAATTAGCCAGGTTTCCAGAAGAGATCACCCGCCTGCAAAAACTTACTGAGCTGACTTTAAGCAACAACAGTTTAACCAATTTTCCAGAAGAGATCATCGGCTTGCCACGCCTCACCAATCTAGTTTTAAGCTTTAATAAATTAACCACGTTACCAACAGCTATCACCCACCTAAAATCCCTCACCACCCTGGATTTAGAAGGTAACGGTTTAACCAAGTTTCCAAAAGTCATAACCCGGCTAAAATCCCTTGAGAGACTGCTTTTAAACAACAACAAATTAACCACGCTGCCAGAAGACATCACTCAGCTAAAACAACTTACTATCCTGATTTTAAAGAACAATATATTAAGCAAGTTTCCACAAGTCATCACCTGCCTGCCGAGCCTCACTATCCTAGATTTAAGTTACAACCGATTAACCACACTGCCAGAAGGCATCACCCACCTAGAAAACCTTACTGAGCTATATTTAAAAGGTAACAGATTAACTACGCTACCAGACATCACCTCATTGAAACAACTCAAAACCCTGGATTTAACGGACAACCCCATTAAAAAGCCACCGCCAGAAGTTGTTGTAAAAGGTATTGAGGCAATTCAGAATTATTTCCGACAGATGGAAGTAGAGGGAATAAATTATCTGTATGAAGCAAAGTTACTAATTGTCGGCGAAGGAGGAGCAGGAAAGACAACACTGGCGAAGAAAATTGAAGACCAAAATTATAAACTTCGAGAGGAAGACTCTACGAAGGGAATTGAGGTAATCCAGTGGCACTTCCCAATGGAAAATAGGCGAGAATTTCGAGTCAATATTTGGGATTTTGGTGGGCAAGAGATTTATCATGCAACTCACCAGTTTTTCCTCACCAAGCGTTCCCTTTACCTTTTAGTGGCAGATACCCGCAAGGAAGACACGGATTTTTATTACTGGTTGAATGTCGTGGAACTGTTAAGCGATAACAGTCCACTGCTAATGATCAAAAATGAGAAGCAAAACCGCCACCGAGAAATCAATGAACGTGAATTACGGGGACAGTTTAGTAATTTGAAGGAGACTTTACCAACAAACCTTGCTGACAATAGAGGTTTAGAACAAGTTTTAGAACAAATCAAGCATTATATTAAAAACCTACCCCATATTGGCAGTCCGCTCCCAAAAACCTGGGTTAGAGTCCGGGAAGCTTTGGAGAGTGACGCACGCAATTACATCCGCTTGGATGAATACCTGAACATCTGCCAACAAAATGGGTTCACCCAAATAAATGACAAATTGCAGTTGAGCAGCTATCTGCACGATTTGGGAGTATCCTTGCACTTCCAGGAAGACCCACTTTTGAACAAGACCGTCATCCTTAAGCCAAAGTGGGGAACTCATGCAGTCTACAAAGTGCTGGATAATGAAAACGTGATTCGCAACCTGGGCAGTTTCACACGGTCTGATTTAGCAAATATCTGGTGTGAAGATCAATACGCTAGGATGCATGATGAACTATTGCGTTTGATGATCAACTTCAAACTGTGCTACGAAATTCCTAGAAGCCAAGGAAAGTATATTGCCCCACAACTGCTATCTGCTAATCAACCCTCCTATAAATGGGATGAAACCAACAACCTGATTCTGCGTTACACTTACGAGTTCATGCCCAAGGGGATCATCACCCAGTTCATTGTTGTCATGCATGAGTTGATTAATGAACAACAGTGTGTCTGGAAAAGCGGCGTCGTTCTTAGCAAAGACCAGGCTAAAGCGGAGGTGATTGAATATTACGGCAAGCGGGAGATTAAGATTCGAGTCTCAGGTCGTCACAAAAGAGATTTGATGACCATAGTTACACATGAACTTGATAAAATTCATGGCTTGTACAAGCGACTCAAGTACGACAAGTTAATCCCCTGTAATTGCGACACATGCAAAGATAACCAAAAGCCACACTTTTATAAACTTGAAAATTTAAGAAATCGCCTTGATCATCAAAGATATGATATTGAATGTGATATTAGCTTTAAAAAAGCGAATGTTTTGAGCTTAATTGATGATGTGATGGACAGAAGGGAGTTAGTGAAAGCAGAACAGCAAACGAGTGGTGATTTTCTTCCTAATCCCTCGGTAACAATTGGGGGGAATGTCGGAACAGTTAATGTAATTCAGCCATTAAAGCAAGAGAATAATTTTATGATAGAACCATCTAAACAGGAAGATAATTCTAAACCAGAAGTGCAGGTTACACTTCCGTTTGCATTTAGAAATGGAATGTTCTATTTATTTGTCTTTGTAGTTGTATTTTGTTTAATTGCATTCTTTGGTGGTTCTCTACCATTTCATTATTTAGCTTTAGCAATTATTGGTACAGCAATATTTATCGTCTTAATCGGCGTTCTGCAACTACGTCAAGATAACCGCCTTTCTGAGAAATCTTTTGTAGATTTAACAAAAATGGTACTGGAACAGTTGCCTTTAATTAGCAATATTATTAAGCAGTTTCAAGGTAATAAATAAAAGCCCTGGCGAATGAAATTCGCGGCTATACAAACAAAGTTCGCCTGCGCGGACTAAGAAAGAATTGAGGGTTTGAAACCCAAGGAGGTGGGTTTTGCCTGTGTAGACGCAGTTTCTAACCGCCCTTTTCACTTGCAACAAATTACGATTACTGTTCTTCACCTTTCTCCTGAAGGAGCGATCGCCAATCTGCGATCGCCTTCTCCGTCCACAGCCAATTTTTAGCTAATTTATCTACTTGGAAATTTACAGGATCAGACTTAATTACCAATTGTCGCAACTTGATCGCTTCCTTCAAATATTGTGTCTGCTTACCATTAGATTGACTCAGTGCAGATTTATACAGTCCCAGAGCTAAACCAGCATAAGAAGTTAAAGCATCTTGAGGTACTGCTGTCTTTGTAGATGTTGAGTCTGTGTTCTGCTCTTTGAGAGCTAAATTCAAAGCCTTAAACCAAGAATCATTACCTCGATTTAGATCACCTTCAGTGTAGTAAGCAAATCCCAAAGCGTTATTATATAAAAGCGATTCTGGGTTAGCTTTTGCAGCAAT
Organism: Nostoc sp.; assembly: GCF_035638895.1. Lineage (GTDB taxonomy): Bacteria > Cyanobacteriota > Cyanobacteriia > Cyanobacteriales > Nostocaceae > Nostoc. Next base: position 5,128 of record NZ_DASQZC010000627.1, read on the forward strand.
TTCCCAGTAACGGCGGGCATCATCGACGCTATAGTTATTATTTCCGACTTGGATAGACTGCCACGCTAAT
>NZ_DASQZC010000628.1:0-4387 GCF_035638895.1 Nostoc sp.
CGATTCCGGTGATTTTGTTAACTGCCAAAATCCAGGCTTCCGATCGCCGTCGCTATACTCAGATGGGAATGATCAGTGCGATCGCTAAACCATTCAATCCTCTAGAATTAGCTACTGAAGTAGCAATAGCACTGGGTTGGATAGAGGAAGCTAAATAACCCCTTTATCATCTATTTGAACCACAATTATTGCAGGAGCGTATAGCTACCTGACTTTTCAGGGTATCTGGAAAAGCCCACGAAAACTTAACCTCTTCCCGATGCGGGAACGGGACAAATTTAAAATATTTCTCCTTTTAGGAGAGAGATTTTACAAATACCGTGATAAGTGAGAGTGACAGCAAGCTGATTTTAACTATAGGACTAATAATTGATTTCTGAAAAAACTCGGTATAGATCAAAAAGCCTAATTCCTTATTCCCTACTCCCTACTCCCCACTCGCCGCCCACGTAGATAATTTCAAAAATCAAATACGATTCCTATATGAACTTCTGCCTATTTATCATTGATATTCAAAATGGATTTATCAATCAAAATACAAGCCATGTTCCACAAAGGGTTAAATCCTTATTAGAGCAAAATATTTTTGAACACGTCATTTTCACAAAATTTATAAATACGCCTAATAGTCCTTATGTCAAATATCTACATTGGCACAATCTTATATCAGAAGTTGAACAAAAAATTGTAGATGATATTGAACCATTTGCTCAAGTAATTTTTGATAAAACTATATACACCGCTTGTAACGAAGAGACACTTAACTTCCTAAATAGAAATGATATCCAAAAAGTATTTATTTGTGGCTTGGATACTGAGTCTTGTGTTTTAAAAACTGCTATTGATTTTTTTGAAAATAATATTATCTCTTATGTCTTAGAATATTACTCAGCATCAACTGGAGGTGATAAATTTCACCAAGCAGGTCTTTTAGTATTAAGTCAGATGATTGGGGTAAACCATATTGTAACTGAACCCCTAGATATGCAGAATCTAAATAAATACTTACAGTTAGTATAAGAATTATATCTGATTTCTGAACATAATTTCAGATAAAACTGGCTCTTTGACCTCAGTATATTTTCAAAAATAAAAAAATCAAATTGGAGTTTTATGGTTTCAACCCACATTCCGCAGGTACAATTTTTATAAAGAAAATCTAAAGGTGACATATAGCGATCGCCTGAAAACAGGATAATGCAGCTGAACTGTCCAATCCTTCCCATTTAACCTAAAACTATGGCATCTACAGCTAAAATCCTCGCCTTTGCAGGCAGCACCCGGATTGAGTCTTACAACAAAGAAGACTATCATTAGGAGTTAAGGATGATCACAAAAATAAAACCTAGACATCCTGGCGGATTAATCAAGCGTCAGTATCTGGAACCGCTAAATATCACAATTACTGACTTTGCTGATATTCTTAATGTGTCTCGTAAAACTCTATCTGATATAGTTAACGAGCAAGCAAGTGTTACGCCGAATATGGCGTTTCGTTTGGCTACCGCCTTGCAAACTACTCCTGAACTTTGGTTAAATCTACAACAAAAATATGATCTTTGGTGCGCTGCTAATGAATCAGAGTCTTGGAAAGATATAGCACCTATAAATTTATAAGCTTCCTGATCAACAAGATTTCGGACTTCTTAAATCAATCGGGAATCTGAGCATTTCAATTCTCACAAATTATAACTTAATATTCTTAGACAAAATTGATTTAGGTAGCATTCCATGCACACCTTTGTGGGGACTGTTCACAACTTGAGTGATATGAAAATTCACAGCTAAACTACACAATACATAAGCATCTTCTGGCGACAAATTCGCAAAGCGTTCCAGAAAATCAATCATGTTTTTTAAAGCCAGTTCTAAGGCTTCATCTAAGGTGTGGGCAAATCCCATTGTAATGATATGAGTTGGAGTTTCGGCAATTGGTGTTGTCAGTTGTAAATCCTTGCGAAGCTTGAGGGTAATTCTGCCGTTCATGGAAGTTTCAATGGCGGTGACATTAACTTCACCATCTCCCTGTGCCGAATGCCCATCACCAATAGAAAATAATGCACCTGGTACGAAAATCGGCAAAAATAAACGAGAACCAGCTTGTAATTCTCGGTTGTCGATATTACCACCGTAAGAACCTGGCGGGACAGAAGTTCGAGAAGTTTCTGGAGTAGCGACACCAAGAATCCCAAAAAACGGTTTGAGGGGAATTTTTATGCCAGCACCCGCCGGAAATTCAGCGATATTGTTTGCTAAATCTAGAGGAATGAATCTCAACGCAGGTTGAGGAAACTGATGTGGTAAAGCTCCCCAACCTGTACGAATAGCATTGAAGCCGACAGGTAAACTAGGTGCGATCGCATCTAATTGTACTTCTAAAACATCCCCTGGTTCGGCATCTCGCACATAAATCGGCCCTGTCAGTAAATGCGGCCCCCCAGCAATTTTGCGTTCTGGTAGAAGATTTTGGCAGATGTCGATAAATTCTGGTGTGACAAATTCAGGTGGTGCTTTGTCATAAACGTAGTAACCAGTATAAGTTTCCACATCAACCGTATCGCCTGAATCAATAGTGAGTGCTGGTTTTAACAGATGGGAAAAACCACCTAAATGCACAGTTTCTTTTGAGGCTTTTAAAATGTAATGAGTCATGTCGCTTCGCTCCAATTAAAAATTAAAAATTAACAATCACCATAAATAATAAATTTAAATTTACTTACTCTATATCATGAGTCTGTTTCGGTCGTATCATATCTGCCTAATCACTTATCAAGCGTTACGCCCCCTTTGCTCCCTGCTCCCTTGCTTCTTTTCCAACTTCCGTCAAGCCTCAGATGAAAGGATGCCTACTAGTACTCGTACCAAATCTTCTAAACCTTCAGGAACACGATAAAGTTTAATATCTTCTGTAATTAGCTTCTGTTGTCTATTGAGTGTACCAAATTTCCAGTCATCTCCATTAGTAACTGCGCCAAATAAAATTGATGATTGATCATATAGAGACTGATCCAGAGCTATTAGTTCTACTGCTAGCTGTGTAAACCCTCTTCTGATATCTGATTGTTTTGCTTCAATCACCAATAGGGAGTTAGACTTATATAAATAATAATCTAAAGTCCCTTTTAGTTTTTCATCTACATTAATTGGATACTCACTATATAGTTGAGCTTTTGTCTGATCGCAGATTTCAGCAAGGATAGGAGCAATCATAAATTCTCTGATTGATATCTCAGCCGTTGGGTTAAAAAGCTTTATATTGCGCTTTAAATAGTTTTGTAAAAATTCTAAATAGCTAATATCAGCAAAGTATCTTGGTAATTCTAGCTCTGTGCGCTCATAGCTGTACTCAAACTCAGCTACTACATCTATTGTTGGGTTAGGTAACAGAAAGTATTGACTAAAAGTATAACTTTGCTCAGGTTTTAAAATTCTATATCTACTCATGATTTTATATCGTTAATGAACTATAGAAAAGATATTACGAATTACGAATTACGAATTACGAATTAGTATTATTATCTCAATAATTTGCTAAACTCCAACTTTAGGGATAGCAAATAAGAACAATTTGAGCAGGGAATTTGGAGGGGTTGTAGAGTGGCTGATGATGAACGCATAGTCAATGCACAACAGATAAATCCAAAAGACTTTTCATGGGGATTATGGCCTGTTGTGCCACTCTACCCTTATGGCAGGCGGCAGACAATCCGTAAAGAAGTGGTCAAGGACACAATTTGGAATTTTGACCAGATTCAGGGCATTTTCTACGTTGTTGTACCGATTCGCATGACTGTTGTTAAGCTCGAAGCCGGGGGTCTTCTCATCTACGCACCTGTTGCACCAACTCCAGAGTGCATCCGGCTTGTGAATGAGTTGGTGGCGGAACACGGTAATGTTAAGTACATTATCCTGCCAACTATCTCCGGTATAGAACATAAAGTATTCGTCGGCCCCTTCGCCAGATACTTTCCGACTGCACTGGTGCTTGTAGCTCCCCATCAGTGGAGTTTCCCGCTAAATCTCCCCCTTAGCTGGCTTGGCTTACCCCCGAAACGAACTCAAGTACTTCCAGAAGATAGCAGCAAAACACCCTTTGCTGACGAGTTTGATTATGCAATGCTGGGGCCCATCGAGCTTGGCCCTGGTCGGTTTGCGGAAGTTGCTTTTTTTCATAAGCGATCGCATACTCTTTTAGTAACAGATTCTGTGCTTTCTATCTCAGAAGATCCACCTGCGATCGCACTTTTAGATCCATATCCCTTACTATTCCATGCCAAGGATGATGCTACTGATATTGTTGCAGACATTCAGGCAAATCGCCGTAAGGGATGGGGGCGCATCTCGTTGTTTGCTTTGTACTTTCAACCAAACGCACTAAATATCCGCC
>NZ_DASQZC010000629.1:0-3085 GCF_035638895.1 Nostoc sp.
CGTGCATTTCAGCTTGGACACTGCCTGGTGGGCATTTCTTGCGGGTCTTCCTCCATAAGAGCACGGAAGAAAGTCCTGCTCGTAAATACTCTCAAGAACCTGGGCTGTCGCTCGCTGAAGGGTCCGATCATAGACGGTAGGAACACCAATTGGGCGCTTCTCATCTTTTCCAGGCTTGGGAATATAAACCCTTCGCACCGGAGACGGATGATAGCCTCTATTATGGATCGATTTAATGCAGTTTTCTGACCATTTGGCAAAACCAAGTCGCGATTCTTCCACTGACAGCTTATCAACTCCAGAGGCACTGTTAAGAGGAATCGTTTTGAGACTCTTTCCCAACAGTTCCGCAGTAATGTGATGAGCAATATTGTTGAACTTAAGTTCTGGTTCCGTCTTTGCTTTAGTCGCTATGCGTTCAAGTCCAGTTGTCATGTCTGGCTGTATTCCTCCATTGTATGAGGCACCTCATCCTCTTCTGAGAGAGGGACATGTTGCCCTTGATTGCTTCAATAATTGCCTGCCGCTTCCCCATGTACTTGGCTTTCCCAAGCTCCGAGTGTAGGGTAGGAGGAGGCGCCCCCTGCGGGGGCTGGCCTCCGTCCCCCGCTCAAACCGGACGTGCAGTTTTCCCGCATCCGGCTTTCATAGAAGCACGATTCTCGTAGGGACCTATCGAAGGTATCAGTTCAACAAGATTAACCAGGCCGAGATCACCATAAAGCCTGGCTGAGGGCAGAGTTTTCCAACCGCAGCAGCGCCAGCGTTTATAGCAATGAGACCAGATGCGCCTGACAATCCAGGCATCCAACTGATGAAATATCTTGCGGACGTGGGCTTTACAAAAGTAGTTGCCCCATCCGCGTATGACTGGGTTTATTTGCTCGATCAGTTGTTCGGTTGTCACTGAGGCTCGCCTTCTTGTCCTTACCCGTATCTCGTCCTTAAATTTCTTTATGGATTTGGTACGAGGATAGGCATATAAGGCACCTGCCTTCGCCCTGCTGCGTATCTTTTCCGGGCTCAGTTTCATCGGACGATTACCGCGCTTGATCTTGTAGCCTAGAAATTCAAATCCATGGCGTACATTTACAATTCGGGTCTTTGTCGGATGCAGTGTGACACCGAGCTTTTCCAAGATTCGCTTTGCCGTGGTCAGAAGCGCTTTCGCTTCTGCGTGACTTCTACATGTCCCAACCCAATCATCTGCGTAACGCGTGAGATTATAGCCCCGCCGGCGCATTTCGCAGTCAAATGGAGTTAAGAGTACATTGCTCAGGCACGGTGAAACGACCCCACCCTGTGGCGTACCGGTCTCCGTGGGAATCTGCTTGCCCTCTGCAAGACAACCAGCTTTTAGGATGCTCTCAAGGAGCCGCAGGACGCGACCATCAGAGATCCGTTGATTGACCAGGGCCAACAACTTTTCGTGCGAAACTGAGCCAAAGAAATCTCTCAGGTCAGCATCGACGATCCATTCATTTCCCTGTTCAATTTCATTCCAGACCTTTCGCAGTGCATCTTTCGCCGATCTATTACGCCTGTATCCGAAGTTGGCATCGTCGAATACAGGTTCGAAGATCGGCTCGATCCGGTTCAAAATCGCTTGTTGGCATACGCGATCGTAGATCGTTGGAATGCCAAGGTTGCGAAACTCTCCCGGCAGACCCGGCTTGGGAATCTTTTGCTGACGAACAGGTTGAGGCTGATAGGTGTTCATTTTGAGTTCCTCATGAAGTCTTTTGAGATTGTCCTTAAGGGACATCTCAAACTCTTCAATGTCGACACCATCGATACCCCCAGATCCTCTGTTCGCTCTGACCTTCCACCAGGCCATCTCCAAGTTCTTCATCGTGTAAATCTTGTCCACCAATGAGTGAACCTTCTTTGTCCCTGTTGGGTTAAGCCAATCAGCAAGTCTCCTCGGACCATGACTTCTGGGTCTTTCGCTTAGGGAACTTTCCGCGTCATAGTCTTTGCTCATCTTACCTCCTTTGCTTCCTCCAACCACTCCTATCGGCTGCCTTCCCGAGCCTCACTTTGCTCCCGATTGCTCGGTCGCCTGGCTTTCACCAGGCTTGTGGTACTATTCAGCCGTCCGACTACTCCCTGCGCATCATTTCCCATTTCGCTTTGCTCTTATAGGGTCACTTACTTCTATTGCCGGTAGAAGACGCAACGAGTCCTCCCAGGGTCACGTATTGATCTTCCATTCCATGCCGCCTGCAAACACCTTGGTACGATAGAGCGGATAAGAATGCCTTCGTCCCCATACTGCGGACTCGACCTCTCTCTATCTTTGGCCGACCAGTTCATCGTCGAGGTGGCCCTCTTGATTACAGCCTGGAATTTCTCCGCATGCCCTTCGGATTCCGCCTCACGGCGGACACCCTGCCCTCCAGTTCGCTGTTTACAGCCGTCCATCGTTAGGTGAATGCTGGTCATCTGTCCGCTCCTCTTCATCTCTCACCGAGCTGAATAAGTTGTCACCAGTCCGAGCGTTTCCTTTACGACTTCCACTGGCCAGCGAGGCTGTTAACCCCGCTTTTGGATATGATGCTCCTTATCCGAGCATCAGTGGGACTTTAACCCACACGATCAATGCGCTGCCTGGCGCACAATATCAGCAGGTCCGACCCCCTGGCAGGTAATCCACCCTCCTTGCTTTCCACACTTGTCGGATGGCTGGAGATCATCTCCGCCTGACAGGGTCTCCCGTGTTCACACGACATCTCTTGCTGCATACCGCCGGTACAACCCCGGAACCCCTTGCTGATCTCGCCAAAGTGATCGAGCTTATGCTGCCTTCCTTTCCAGAACATGAAAGTCGACGGGTTCTTATTATGCATTATCGAGGCGAATTATCCGTTCACTTGAGTTGCGGTCTACGTGCTTCCTGTGTACGCTTTACAGAGTTTGTTCCATGTGGTATTTGTTTGGGTATCCCAAACCGGTTTTCTGTCTCTCCTCCTTTCCACCACCGTTCATTTCCGCTCTCTGCACAACACTCGGTTCCCAACTATTGGCTAGATATTATTGAGGCGGGCATCACAGCCCACTAGATGTCGTGCGCCTCACGGCGCAC
>NZ_DASQZC010000630.1:0-2008 GCF_035638895.1 Nostoc sp.
AAGCTTTACCAAGACAATTACCACTAACTTGAATGGTATCCAAGGCAACACTGCTGAATTAGTTGTTAGTGCTGATGCTACTGGAAACAGAACCTTCAGCAGCGTTATTGGTGGTGTTCAAGTCGAAGACGATCGCTCTGAGACTTTCGTTAACGCTATTGCTGCTACCGTTAAATAAGACTTGATCCAACTGGATTAGTTAAGCTTAAGCCTAAAAACAAAAGCAGGTTAGAGCGAGTATGAAAACCAACACTCCATAGCAATTGTTTTGTTGGGTTATCTTTACTCTACTCAACCTACTGTTGGATGTTCAAAGATTGCTGAAAACTATCTAGGTTTATAGTTTTCAGCAATTTTCTAAATTCGATTCAATGTTAACACAGTTAATTAGACAGTTGCAAGACTTACCTCTTTATGCAAAGTAATATCTGTTTGTTAATGTAGGAAGTCTCTTGTCAAGTCGAGTAATGCTAGGGTAGCGTCTCCAAAGTTCAGCATCTAAACAAGTACCATACTCAGTAAACCAAAACATTTTTAGAAGTCTTACCATCTGGACATTTCAGCTAAAGCCACGGATATCACAAAACTCACAAAACAACGTTAACTTCAGCATAAGACACGATACCCCTAGTTACCTTCAAGCGGTAAGCGTTACCCATACCGTCAAACTTATCCCTCTATTACTAACGGTGTTTGCTTGCTGATTTACAAGGGCACAAACCCCTATTATTACATTCGTTTTCAGTTTGTAGTTTACTGAGACTTGAGCTTTAGTATCATAACTATCTGTTAAAGAAGAGGAAAAGGGGCAGGGGCCACAAAGCTTAGGGGAGAACGCCATAAATAAATTTATGTCTGCTGAAACTTGGACATATTATTTCCTGTCGTAATGCATCTTGAAATAAATATTTAACATTAAGCATCAATAAATTTATTTGCTCTGAAACCCTCTTGGTAGGGACATTACACCATCTTTTCCCCTGCTCCTTGCTCCTCTCCTCTCTGGTCAAGTCAGTATTGTATATGTAGCAAGATCAAGAGGAAATCTAATGAGCAGTATTTTTTTAACAGGTCTGTCATACGTCAATACGAGTGGTGCTGGCAGTAGCATAAACCTTACGATTGGTTCCCCTACAGGTTTCACAATTAACACCAGTGAAGAAGTTTTCGTACCCGGAGCAACATCCAATAGAAGTACCGTGCTAGCCACGAATTCCTACACTGGAGATAACACGAACGATTTGCTATTAGGAGGTCAAGATAACGGTACTTTCGTTAGCAACTTAGACACTGATACACCTAGCAGAGGTACTAATCCCAGTTTATTTCTAGGTACAGCAACAAATTCTGCTTCTGAGCGTGTTAATGTCATCACTGATTTGAATCCATCTTTAGGTGATGCGATTGGGATACAAGCAAATAATAACCTGTTAAGCAATTTCGGATTTATAGGCTTTAATTCGATAGATGATAGTTTCATGTGAAGGACTAATTTAGCCTATTTTTAGGGCAGTTTTTACAAATATTTTTGGGGAAAACAATAAATTAGCAATGAACCTAACGCTCAAAAATAGCTAAGAGGGTGTTTTAAAAGTCCTAGCAAAATACTTTTAAAACATCCTCTTAGGATGATTACCCACTACACATTGGCAACTTCAAGAATTTGCGAGGTAAAAAATATGGCAACTCTAGAAATAAATGACAGCAACAATAGCAATAATAATGCTGATAAAGTCGCAAATCTTTTTAGTCGTAGTAATGATATCTTGACCGGGAGAGACCGTAATAACAATACATCTGGAGGTGGGAGTAGTTTTTTACAAGGAACTAGCGGCAACGATCTATTAAATGTCCCACAAGGAAACATTAATACTAAGAGTTACACAATTTTTGGTCTTGGTGGTAACGATACTTTGACCGGGGGAGGTGGTAATGACAAGATATTTACAGGTATTAGTGGTAATTCCCTACTGAATGGGGGAGATGGGAATGACAACTTGTCTGGCAA
>NZ_DASQZC010000631.1:0-3651 GCF_035638895.1 Nostoc sp.
TGCCATTATTTACGCTCCCTTTTGGATTTTTTGGATTTGCCCGAATGCTTGCTGATAGCGGTATCTAGAAAAATCATTCGGGTTTTTGGCGATATAACCTTTTACGCGATCGCTGCGTCGTAGCTGTGCCATGAGGCGACCTACACGGCTTAAAACCCATGCTTGATAGGGTGATAGAGGCGATTCCCGGTCATAACTACCATCGTGCTTTTTGGGGTAAGCATCTCTGAAACTGGGGATTCTCCAGAAGGCTAAATTCTCCCAAGTGACCAAGGTCGAGCGGCTAACACCTAAGACCTCAGCTAAATATGTCTTGGTAGAGGGGAAATCAAGGAATGAGTCTAAATCTGTAGAATGTTTGCTCCGTCTAGGTTTCATAGGTTTAGCACAGTAATCAATGTGAATCAATGGTTAATTGGTTATTAATCGATGGAATAAGCAGCAAAATTTTGCGTCTAATCACTCAAACCCTTACTGTGTAAGTTTCTGGGGTATTCGTTGGACGCTAATTAGTGGCTTATTGTTGATCGATTGCTTATCTGTTGATATAGTAGTTAAAGGTGAGTCACCTGTCAATACTATGATTCAAAACTGGTCAATAGAACTCAAGAAGAATAATAATTAGGCGTAGTGACTCACTGTTATGTATGCCTTCTAAAAAGCCACAAATGACAATCCGTATAGAAGAGGATGAATATAAATATCTACAAAGCTGGGCGAATAAAGAGTTTTTAACCGTTCCCCAATTGACTAGGGTGTTAGTAAAACGGGCAATCGCAGAACAAAGAAAATTAGAACAAGAGAAATCAGCATGACCAACGCATTAGGAGCCTACGAGACAGAAAAACCAGAGGTATCGCCAGAGGCATTAGAGACAGTAGAAAGTTTTACTACTGCACTAAATAACTTTAATTGGCGGGCTGACTATTTTAAATTCTGTGAAGTTTTGGGCTTCACACCAGATAACTATGCCGAAGAGAAATACCAGCAATTTCGAGAACTGGTTAGCTATCTAGACTGCTTTGATAAAGACGCGATCGCCAAGATGATTGAGGCAGGAAAATGACAGACACACCACAACAACCAAGCCGACTTGACCGTGTAGAAGCTCTGGCTATCAGAAATACTGAAGCTATAGCTAACATCACAGTAAAGATTGAAAACTTGACTGATAACGTTCAGGAGCTAACCAGCAACGTTGACCGAGTGCTTGCCCGTAGCGCGGTTTTAGATGATGTACTAGTCGAATTACGTGAAAGTCACGAAACACATCAGCGTAATTTCGAGGAGCATCAGCGAACTACTAACGCCGCGTTACATAGTCTTGAGGCAATATTGCTGCAATTGATGAGGATTTTTCCTCAAAACTAGGCGCGATCGGCAAGCTACGCAATAGGGAGAGTGGACGTAAAGAGAGATAAGCGATCAGCGATTTGATCCTCGGTTCAAGAAAAATTCTAATTGGAGCTAGATTATGTACTTTTGTTGCGATTTTTCCCGTCGACGGGAAAAGTTAAGCCGCACAGGAAAATCAATATAACCAAAAGACTTCTGATGATTAAGATAGGAACCCTAATACCCCTAAGTACATTCATTCCAATTTTGAGGGCTATTAGCGATCGCAATTGGCTCCGGTTCAAAGAACTTGAAATAGAGTTTGCCAATAATCACGGCGAAGAAACTTGGGCAGATATTTTCAATTTTCGCATTATGCCAGTACTGGAACCTGAAGGCAAAAGATGGCTTTTAGTTGAAAAAGGCAAAAACGGTTTTATAGTTAGAGCTTTTGGATAGTTATCTCTTCTGTTGATTTCAGAGTTGCTTTAAACCGAGTAATAGCAAGCCTTTGGAGGATTTAGGAGTTAGATTATAAGTAGAAAAATTAATTACTACTTTCATTCATTTAAGAGTTGCCATAAACCCAGTCATAATAAGCCTTTTGGGGGATTTAGAAGTTAGATACAAGCAAAAAAAAATTCAATGCTTTTTATTTATTCAGGAGTTGCCATAAACCGAGCTATATACAGCGTTTTGGGGATTTAGGAGTTGAACTATAAGTGAGAAAATCAAAATTGACTAAAATTTTGTTCACTATTCTCAATGAAGAATGCACAAGCGCTTGTGCATTTTAGGAAGCTCATACCGGACTACTGGAGACTCCAAAGGATATTACCAAAAGCTGACTTCTATTGATTTCCGATTAGGCTTAAACCTAGTTATAGATAGGGTTTCAGGAATTAAAGAGTTTAGCTGTAAATCCTTTATAAATAAAAATAATGATTAGAAAATTAATTACTATTTTAAATGGACAATCACAAGCGCTGGTGACTTCATGGAAACTTACATTAGCTTTTCACAATCCCTAAAATATATTATTCTATATGTACTTTTCTTCATTCATAAAGAGGGTCTAGCTCAGTCACAGAAGGAGTTTTGGAAACTTACCAGTTGGACGACAGGCGCTTAAAGTCATTAAAAAAGAACTAGAAAATAATTTAGTATTTTTCATATAAAATCACAATGGCTTATATTTATGTCACTGAGATATAGATTTTGTAGTACTAGTTTTCGATGATTTATGGTACTACAGAGCAAGAGTGGAGGGTTGGGGACTTAAACTTAAAAACTGTTAAGCGATCTGTTGCGTTTTACAATCATTTAGAAAACGTGCATTGAGAAAAGAGTTGTCAATGAGACAAACAATCGAGGTGAAAATCTGGAAGCCATGCAGAAATTTGGCAAAACAAAATATCTCTCTAGTGATCTAGAAAGGCTAATTAGATATTATACTAATAGTGGCTTTGTATCGTTAACCCTTACTGACAGGAGGCGTGTTCGTAAAGATTCTTCGGTTGGAGAGATTTTGATTTAAGTACGTATGATCTAATTACTTCAAGACTTAGAGCGTACTGGTTCCAAGAATTTTCAAGATGTTTTCTAGCTGTAGGAGGCAGGGATTCATCCAAAAAATTCAACAGAGGGATACCAGGCGCTCTGCATTGGGGGCAAATACCGCCAAAGGATACGTCTAGATTATATCTAATTTTCTTGGTTTTCAACCAGGATCAGAGAATTATTTAGTCCTGGCTTGGTATTTGCTTCCCCTCACTTCATCAATTTCGGGAATCAAATACCAAGAGAAAAAATAATGCAAGCTAGTACCAACAGGTATTTCAAGCTTTCGATAACTCTAAGGTTATCGAAAAAAGTCCGTAACTATTTTTACTGGAATGGGATACAAAGGTTTTTAAAGCTTTTTACAAACCAATTAAAGCCTCACAATCCTTACTATGAGACAGTTTGGAGGAGGTTTTACAGTCTTCTCTTTGCCCTGCAAAAATTAGATAAATTAAGGCGATCGCTGGCCAAAGAAATAATTCCAAGATTGGGAATGATATCCCTCAGCACTGGGGAGGTGGAAGCATGAGCGCATCACCCAACCCAGAGTTTAAGATAGGCGATCGTTGTACATGGATTGCAGCACCTGATTGGTGGAATCCGACAGGAGAAAGGATTAGAGCAATTGAAGGCGAGAAAGTTTTGCTCGATTACTCGGCATTAACAATATCCACCTCAGATTTAGTGTTGGTTCAGGAGGTGGCGAAATGAGCAAGAGCAAGCTTATCCCCACCTCTCGAAACCGTGTATGCA
>NZ_DASQZC010000632.1:0-10216 GCF_035638895.1 Nostoc sp.
AATCGCTAAATAAATATTTTCTTCGCTCTCAAGAACGGGGGTAGAGCAAGTGGTGGGCTACCCAGTTGGGTCTACTCCACCAGTAATTCACGCAAGTATTAGGGTTTGGGACAGTGGCAAGTGTCCTTTTATAGCCGCCATAACTGGACAGTTGCATCGGAACAGTACACAAGAAGTTTAAGCTTTTCATCTCCATTCTAGCTTTTATTGATTTGCTGACACAATTCTCAACTACTGAGGCGTTTGTTCTATCGTTATTGGCTAAAAGAAAATCTATCTTTTGCGATCGCTTAAACTAATATCCCCAAACTAGATCACCAAAAGTGGATAAGACCCACATTTTGGCTGCAATGCTACTCGCACCGGATATCTATACAAAGTAATAATCCGCACGTCGGAAACCGCTTTTTACTTTGCCAAAGCTGCTAATCTCATAAGCCAAAAAACTTTGGTACTGGTAAGGAGTGACATCTGAAACTAATTGTGCTTTGCCAAGATTTTCAAAAAGGGACGCAAATTTACTAAGTGTAACAGCATCATCACCAATATAATCAGAGACTAAATCAGAATTAGCTGCTCTCAGTAAAGAAACGTGTTTGTCAATGCGTTTTTGGGCTGTACTGATATCATTTTCATAAAGGTCATCAAGTACATAAAAAGCTACTTCACTTGTCCATAATGCCAATGAATGTTCAATAACTAAATCTAATGGTAAATTGCCTGGAAAAGATAGTGAAAATTCTGGCTTCTGACTCTTACGAGCAAATGTATCTACATATTGCACTGTTGCTTTACCAATAGATATTTGGCTTTTTTCTTCAGGTATACTAAGCTCAAAAACTATCCAGTATGTTTCGCCAACTGCTAAATCTGGAACAAAAATTTTTATTCCATCTTTTTCTGTTATTAAATCAGCTTCTGGTGCAACGCCAAACTCTTCTTGTGCTTTCTTTTTTACCTCATCAGCCTCCTCTCTTACAGCAGCCCTTTTTGCAGGTTCTGTTATTAAATCGTGACCATACAAGTAAAGAATCTCAATATCTCGTTCAATGTCTACTTTAATTTGAACATTAAGAGCTGCTAAATGCTCTCTTCTGTTCAATTCTTCTTGAAGGCTATTTTTAATATCATCGACATGAGTTACGAAGGTTGATTTGCCACCCGTTAAGCCTGCCAGAGCATCGAGTTCCTTAGTATTGGCATCTGAACCAAATGCAAATGTTGATAAGCGGATATTTCCGCGTGTTTTAGGATCTAAATTTTGTCTAATTTTAATCCAGTTGGTTTCTCCAGAGTTGGGATTGCCATCTGAAAATAAATATACATGATTCAAGGTATTACTATTTGCGTAACGATTAATCTCATCTATGCCAAACGATAATGCTACGTTAATATCTGTTCCACCATCTGCGGTCATACTACTTATGACTTGACTAAATTTCTCAAGATTAATTTGACTAATACGAGTTGCTTTCAATAAAGTTTTAGGTTGTGTATTAAAAACAATAATTCCAATAATATCATCTTCTCTCATCCTTTGAAACAATTCTCGTATTGAAGTCTTAACATCATCTAATTTCTCCCCTGACATCGAGCCACTGGTATCTATAACGAAAATATAATTAGCTGATGATGCTTTATTTTTAGGATGAACTGATGGAGCAATATCTGAAGTTCTCAAGGCAATTTCTAAATAATGTGTAGCTCGTTCATCGCGTTTTTGACTTAGTGGAATAGTAGCTATTCCATAGCTGACTGCTAGAGAATTACCAGGTTCAGGAGATGGTAATCGCTCACTATTTAGAGAGATAAAGTCATCAAAGCGAATATTGATTTGGTCAATCAATATTCCTTGTTCAATTAAGTCCTTAATTCCGACATTTAGCCTAGTTCCAAACTCATTGTTTCTTCTTATAAACAAACCATCATGCGGCAAGATTTCGTTGTTTATCTTATATTTTAATTCATAGTAATTGCTATCTTTCCAAGAAACATCACTGCCCAAAAAAATAGTCTGACATGGTGAAGCATTGTGCAATATTCCTGCTTGAACATTTCCACTAACACTTATTGAACTATTTGAGAGGAAATCATAACTATTATCTTCAGCCTCATTACTATAACAACTAACTTGTTGTTCAACAGAATCTAATCCAAAATTCCCTGATAACTTTTGATTATTTTTTGTGCGATTAATTAGTCTTTCTTGTAGTCTTTCTGCTAATATGTCAAACAAGAATTGTTCGAATATTTTCCAGTGATCATAAATACTTCTTGCTGTAGATTGGGTAACGTTGAATAACAAACCAAGAGTTTTAAACTCTAAGCTCCAATCCAACATCAATTTTAGAATTAATAATAAAATTTCTGCTTCTGAAGAATATTTTAATTTGTTTGATTTTTCATCTCGTTGAACGAGCATAACTACTCTATTCTCGTCGGTTAACTTATTTTTTTCATTGAAGAGTATTATTTTTGATATAATATTCTGTAATTCTTCATAGCTTATGCCTAAAAAATATTGTGTCTCATCAGGATTGTTTTGAATATATTCCCAAATACTTTGATTAGGGTGATTCTGGATATATTCCTCAATGCGCTTAATATTTGTCATGATTTACCTTCCCTTAGATATTGATTGAATAATGTTTGAAATATTTGCGGCTATACTATTTTCACTTCAGCTATGCTGATTGGGCATTTATCCTCTAATTCACAACTGGTTATAACTATCGATGAAAATAGATTTTTTTTCTCCAAACAGTCTAACCAAGAATTTATTTCACTGGATATACTATAGCTTTGACTAGCTATTTTTTTAGCTTCTACTCTAGAATTACCGCCCATCAATAACAGGAGTTTAATTTGTAATACTATACTAGGTAGATGGCTAGCATTCAGTTGCAAAGCATTCTGAACATACTTCAGTGCAACGGGTTTATTATCTTTGGCTACAGCTACCTGAGCCTTCCAATACCAAGGTTCTGGTGATTGATTGTCAAGTCTCTTTGCTTGATCAAATTTTTCTTCGGCGCTATGGAATTTTTTGTTTTTTAATAATTCACATCCTTCCAAAATAAACTGATTTCTAGGTTTTAGATCATTAGTTTCAATAGAATCTATTTCTTTCTCACGGTTACGGATTCTTTGCTTGGTTTCTTCAATTTGTTTTTCTAATTTACGTCGATTGCGTAGCTCATCTTCATTGCGTAGGTCGTCTTCTAGTTCCTTGAGAAAGTCTAAATCTTCCTTGAGTTGTTCTTCATGGTGCTGACGCAGGTTCAATCCTTACTTCCTCCGTAGTTTAGTTACCAATTGCTGCCAAGCTGACTTAACATTGAACCCACTTCCCAATTCCAACTCACCTTCGTACTCCACAAGCATAGGAATAATGGGCAGCGTGACTTTTAATTTGTGTCTAGCATCCATCTCTGGGTCTTTAATAATTTCAGCGATATCAGCCTGATGATGGGGTAAAGAAGGCAGGCGATCCTCCAGAGCTGCTAGCATCTGCTGCATCTCTGGTTCCGAAACCATATTGTTATCTAGTGCTTGTAGTAAGTTTTCAGTCAGAACTAATTGCGTCTGATTGAGTTGTTGAGTAATAGAGCCAATAATAACTTTCTCGGAAGCGTTGTAGCGTTCCAAGAGGGCTTGACGCATTTTGTACTGATTTTTATAAATTACAACCTGCCCTTTTAACAAAACATTTATTTTTTCATCCATTTGCTGTAATTGTTTTTCCACATACAGCACTTCGGTAGGTTGATAGCCTATTAATTCCTGCTTTAGCTCCGTATACTCCTGCTGATAGCGAGTAACAGACTCTCGCTGCCGCTCAATTTCTTTTTCAAACCTACCCATAGCGCGAGGGTCACTTTCATAGCGCAACACCTCCTCGTATTGGCTAAGTAGTTTTCCGTCTTCGGTAATATTATTTTCTAAATCTTTTAGTCTCTTTTCGTAAAAACCAAGTGATTTCATCGGTTTCATTTCCTACTTCCTAGAATAAACACTGGCATAAGTCGATACCTTGGTAAAATTTAAATCATTAACTGCCAAAAAATCTTTCAGTCTTGATTATGAATAGAAGCGATTTGATACACCTGCTATTTCTTCTCAAGCAGAGGCAATTCCGGCTCCAGCTCATGCCTACCACTCAAAAGGAAGATTTACAGTTATTAGTATTGATGATAGACAATATTATGAAGATTGTGTGCAAAGGCTGGTTAATATTTTCATTTTATTGTTAGTTTCAACCTCCACTGAGTAAAAATGCTAACGTATATGTAGCTACTTTGCTCAACCTTAGATATGTTTCTTTCGTAAAAATTGAGATGACTATTAAATGGAGACTCAATCGCTTGATGGCAGAGCGACGTATTTCAGGAAAAGACTTAGCAAAAGAACTTAATGTTCATCCAAATACCATCTATCGGCTCCGCCGAACTGACGAAATGCCATCAATTGATGGAAATATGCTAGAAAAACTGTGCAATGTCTTAGGATGTGAGCTAACTGACCTAATTGAGCGTGGGCCAAATGGTAATACAGCAGCTAGCCACTGAAGGTGGGACATTTGGTGAACGATGCCAAAGCTGGTTGGCAAGCAAGAGCCTGTACTTTGCAAGAAAGTTTCGCGGCCGCAGTTATCAAAATGCGATGTGTGTTGGGTTTTCACGTTGGGAGTAAGAAACGCTCTTAATCATATTTCTAGCTCCCAATGTGAAATTTAAGCATTTGGTGGCAATACCCCCTGAGTGACTTAAAAAATCAAAATGGAGATGGCATTTTGTTTCAGCTTCTCAAGTCACATCCAAATAGGCATCACCGTGCCAAAAAAGGTTTTTTGGCACGGTGATGCCTTGTACAAACTGGTGTATAGAGATATAGATATTTGCCAAACTTATCAATGGGTCTGAAATTGGGATTTTGAGGGGTGTGAAAGATAAGCCCTGCTTAATTGAGGTGTTGGGTTCACGAATTAGCAGGTGTTTGGGAGAATGAATACTGTCGGATTTCCAATCTAAAAGTGGGACAGTTAACTCCTTCAAATATCAGAGTAGGCTGAATTTATACTGATTGCTGAAGTGCTTGTTCTGTCTGGCTTTCAGCACCATCGGTTTCCTTGGCAACCAAAATTTCTCCATTGCTATACAAAGGCGGAATACAAAAAACTGTTTCCATGAGTCTCCTGTCCAAGCTTTTAAATTTCAGATAGATCAATTGGTACAGGTTTATCCCTAGCGATCGAGTCTGGCCGTCTGGCTTGATGCCAATACCATCAAAATCAGCCCAAATCAGACAGACGGACAGAATTAGACAGAAAGCTTACGCAGCAGGGGACAGACTAGACAGATAGAAAGACAGAAGACAGACAGTAGACATTACCCCTCGGTTCATCACCGGAGATTTTATTATTAGCTGTAGGAGCCAGCAATAAGGGACTTGCGGATTGCCTCATAATCTGGCTTTGATTCTTACCTGGGAGATGACAGATTGCTGTGTTAGGCGGCTTCCATCCGTCTGTGATCCTGACAAAAAAACTTTCTCCAGAATTATTCCTGGCTGCTCAAGAATGGGAACACTAAGAATAACAATTATTTATAAACTTCTGTCAGCAATAATGAATCAACCCATTCAGAGGATTCTTTTTGGTAGCCCTGGAACTGGCAAAAGCCACAAGATTATTTCAGAAATTATACCTAAGTACTTGAGTATAGATGAATCTGTAAATCCAGAAAACGTTATCAAAACAGTTTTTCACCCAGAATATACCTATGGAGATTTTATGGGTAAATTAGTACCGATTACGAGATCAGGGAAAGTAGAGTACAACTATTATGAAGGACATTTTCTAAAAGCACTATCTCAAGCTTACAAGAATATTAAAGAAGCTTACGATAAAGAAGGTAAACAACTCAATGAACCAAAAAATGTTGCTCTTGTGATTGATGAAATTAATAGAGGTAATTCCTCTGCTATATTTGGTACTGTTTTTCAGCTTTTAGATAGAGATAAGGATGGTTGGTCGAGTTACGGAGTTAATCTAACCGCCATTGAATTTATCAAGCTATTAGAATTGATGGGAACCAAATTTAGTTATGATGAAAGAGGTAATATAAATGAGTATAAATTGCAACCTTATGATGGAGTTGCCAAGCTAGAAACATTACAAAAGAAAATTGAGTTTTTGAAATTTGATTTAGTAAATAGAATTATTAGAATTCCTCCTAATTTTTCTATACTTGCTACTATGAATACTTCTGATAATTCCATTTACTTCATGGACAGTGCATTTAAACGTCGTTGGGACTGGGAATTTGTGAACTGGGATGAGAGTAAGCCTGCTATAGCGACGTATGGAAAAGGGGGAATCTTAGATGAGAATGAATGGAAAAATCTCATTGCAAACCTTAATAATTTTATCAAAAGCCATCATGCATCGATTCGGGGAATTGAGGACAAGCAAATTGGTTATTACTTCATTAAACAGCCTGTAACCGCTGAACAAATTCAGAATAAACTAATGTTCTTCTTATGGGATAGCGTTTTTAATCGTGATAAAAAGCCACTGGTTGAGCTTCTCAAAGTAACAAAAGATAATTTAGTAACTTTCGGAGATTTTACCAAATTACATAATAGTTTCATTACAAATATAATTAAACTAAATAATTGAATATACTAACCAATTTCCAATAGTAGATAGTAGCATCTATCTTTACACTCCATGTTTGATTTTTCCAGTTTTAAGTTAGTCAAAGGCTCTAACGATTTTTTTATTGGCATTCGGAAGTCTAAATTGGGAGACAATTTTGAGTTTTGTCTGCCAAACGGCTTCGATGATTTTCCAGAGGGTGACTTTGATGCAGTACGAGATTTATTTTTCAAGATGTATCGCACCTTTAGCAAGTTTGAGCGCGATAATTTAGACAGCAACCGATTCAGAATAAACAAACCGGACTTTCAGCAAGATCAGGATCAGACGACCCTTTCATCTGGTGGAGTCAAGATGCAAACTGAGGAAGGAGATGTTTGTGTACTTTACAGTAAAATTAAAATGATTGAGCGAGTTCTAGAAGCCTATGATGAGCTAACAATCAATTCCATTCAAAAAAAAGTGAGGCTTAGTGAAGATATTGACTATTCTCAAATTTATAAATATCTAGATCGTGCTATCTATCTAAGCGATGAACAAAATGGAGATGTAATTTATGTTGACGTTATGGAACTACCGCGTTTGACGGTACGCTATGAAAGTACTGATATTGTAAATCTATATTGTTATATTCTCGATGAAATTGTAGAGCAGTTAAATGGTGATGTGCCAAATAATATTAAAGCACATAGTCAAGATATCCGCTTTCTTGGTCAAGGTTTCAAGGACGATTACCTAACTAGCAACCAGTCTCTTTTTGACAAAGATACTTTTGAGGATACTATTAAAATTCTCAAAGAAGTTTTAGATAATACAGATAAGAATACCTACTATAAAGATGCTGATTACTGGGGGCTTTACGAAGCTGTTGAAACATTTCTATATGGTGAGCTAAATTCGGAGCAAGGAGATGGTGAATTTTGGGGTATGTTTGGGTTTTCTCTAATTTGGGAAGATATGTGTAATACGTATTTTTTTAAAGAACATCGGGATGAAATTTGCTATGCAGATATGGACATTACTTTAAAATCCTATCATAACCCGCTAAGAGAAGGAGAACAAAAAAATCGGGTTGGAAATCGCAAAATTAATGGCGGAGCTATAAACTTTAATCAATGGGTTTACTGCACACAGTCAAATATTTATAAATCTTTAAATAAAGTCGGGGAAAAATTTTACTGGGATGAACTACTTTGCATTGAATTTGATTTAAATGAACGAAGATTTGTTTACTCACATACTAGGTATAATCAGCCTGAAAAACGAGATAAAAGTCAAATAATGCGTCGTTTTATCCGTCCTGATTTGATTTTAAAAAGTCAGACTGAAAAAGTAAATAATAGTTTAAACCAAAGTGATTGTATAAAAATTATTGATTACAAAGATGTTCCAGTGAAGTTTTATAAGACTAAGAAACTTTCTCCGAAATCAGCTAATAAATATAGAAGCGCTCTCATCAAGCAGCTTGCGTATGAATATGCACTTCAGCGAACACATGAAGTTTCTGCTAATGAATTTTTTATTCCTTATTATTATAAGGTAGAGCCATCTAATCCATTAGGTGAAATTGACCCAGAAGTTGACCTGAAAGGTATAAAAATATTTAGAGCTAACTTCTCTTTAATACAAAATATTTATTTGGAAAATAACCTATGAATTCTGAGTTAGATACCATTGGAACTCATTCATCTGATACAGCTTTTGAAAGTATTTATGTTCCTTTTATATTTTTTGCTAACGAGAAGCAGAAGAATACTATAGAAATGTATATTTCTCAGCAAGTAAATGATTTTTTTCAAAAATTATCTCCTAGTGTTAATGTAGCTCAATTATCGTATTCAAAACTTATTACAGAAAAAGATTTCAAACAAATCCAAATAAGTTATTTTTATGATAATTTATTTCATGGCTTAGAACGCGACTCTGATGGTAAATTAAAATTAACAGTCAAATGGAGTATCACTTTTGACGAACGATGCACTCCAATTCAACTAGTAAATCTTCCTGCAAGTTATCGAGGGCATGAATCAAAACCTAATTTTTTATATAAAGATAATGAAGGTCGTCCACATCGAAAATACGGGACTATAGAAATTAACGGAGTTCCAATATTTTACTATATTTACTTTACACTTCAGGAAATCTTGGATGTAGTTAAAAAAATCCCTGGCTTTTGAAACTACATTTAAATTATCCTTTGCTATTAGAAGAGGAGTTAACTATGCCCCCGCCTGAAGATTTGTATATGATTTGACTCAAGGAAATATGATCTTGTACCGAATAAATACCATAGCTAATTATTGAGCGTCATCATTAAACCAAGGCGAGGGGATGGGCATTGTTGAAGGCAGCCTGATAAGTTTTAAATAAAAATATGTTAGGAACGGGATAAACTTTTTTCTGCTCAGGGATAATTAAGCGTCACAGCACCTAGCCATAACACAACGCCTGCTCAAAATAGAGACAATTGTCCTGGGGATACATTTCCCCTGCGTCGGGTATGAAAACTCAGGTGACAAGCTGTGCATAAGGCATATAAGTTTTCTCGACGATTATCTTCTGGCAGGAAATTAAAATGATGCACTGTTAATGTTAATGCCATTCTAAGAGAACGGGAAAGTTCGGACGTATCATCACCGGGACGAATACATTGCAACTGACATTTAGAACATCGCCAGTCCACAGATTGTTTCACTAATAAAGCGATATCTGACCAGTTTTCTGGATAACGTTGCTGTGATTTAGAAGGCATTTTCTGATTCTAAAAATGCGTAGCGATTTAATTACCAGTTCAAGAATAAGATTAATCTACTATAATTAGTCACTTTATTAATTTTTATTCATCCGCATTCTTCAACATAGTCGTCAACAATTCCGACATCTCCCACAGGTCTTTATTCCGGTTATCATCATAAATCATCAACGTTCGCGGGTCAGCATTCAGGCTCAATCTCTGCACCTTTCTAATATTCCCATCAGTGGCATCAAGCGCTTCCGTGATCGCCGAATGCCTTACCCGCATTTCTCACAAGCTTCCCTGCTTTGATAGAGCAGAGGAGCAGAGGGGCAGAGGGGCAGAGGGGAAAGAACTTAGTATTTGAACTCTCCCCTGCTCCCCTGCTCCCCTGCTCCCCTGCTCCCCTGCTCCCCTGCACAAGCACAGGCTTTGAGAGGTGTGGTGAGAAATCCGAGCTTACCCTATGCGTTGACATTTTCCTTATCCGGGAAGGAATGATATCACGATTGATATCAATACGCTTAGGGCAAAACAGCAATATCCAGACCAAAAGCAGCATTATTACTTAGTCAAATCGTCAGCCCTTACACTTTCATCTAATTTAATTTCTCTTCATCACCCTCAATAACTGTCAATCATCTGACAATAACTCCCCAACCTCCTCCCCCAGCCTTGTTGCAAGATAGTGCGACAATAGCTCTTTTCGCACCACTGAGAGTAATAAACACGCTCTTTACAACTAAGATGTTGAAATAGCATTAAACTGACGCTGCCCCTGTGCTGCTGACTAACCAATGACACAGATCCACCCAGAAAATCTT
>NZ_DASQZC010000633.1:0-2340 GCF_035638895.1 Nostoc sp.
ATATCGGAGTTTGATTAATCCAATGTTAGAAGGATGGATTCAAATTGTACTAACGTTACTAATTGTAGTAGCAATAACTCCTTTTTTTGGGCGCTATATGGCGCGTGTCTACCTTGAGGAAAGTACTTTTCTCGACCCAATTTTAAATGCGTTTGAGCGAGTGCTTTATGCCTTGGTTGGTGTTAAAAATAAAGAGAATATGACGGGCTGGCAGTATGGCCGGGCAATCCTATACAGCAACGTAGCAATGGGGTTGCTGATTTTCTTTATCATCATGAATCAGGGATGGTTGCCCCTCAATCCTATGGGGATAAATGCCCCAACTTGGGATACAGCCCTGCATACTACCATTTCTTTTATTACTAATACCAACCAGCAGCACTATTCTGGTGAAACCTACATGAGCTATGGCAGCCAAATATGGGGGCTTGGTTATCACATGTTCACCTCTGCTGCGACTGGTTTGGCGGTAGGTATTGCTTTTATTCGGGGATTGACTGGTAGATCGTTAGGCAACTTTTATGTAGATTTAATTCGCTCGATTACCCGAATTTTGTTGCCTATTTGTATTGTGGGCGGCGTTGTCTTGATGGCAGCTGGCGTTCCAGAAACTCTGGGGGGTGCTGTTGTATTCCCTACCTTGGAAAATCCGAATATTAGTCAAGCGATCGCTCGTGGCCCTGTTGCCCATTTTGAAATTATCAAGCAATTAGGGGAAAACGGCGGCGGCTTTTTCGCCATCAACTCAGCACATCCCTTTGAAAATCCCAACGGGTTTTCTAATTTGATTCAAATTGTGGCGATGATTTCAATCCCCACGTCCCTGATTTACGCCTATGGTTTATTTGCTAATAACACCAAGCAAGCCTGGTTAGTATATGGCATGGTTAGCGTGCTTTTCATCGTATTTGTCGTTATCAATGCCATTGGGGAATATAACGGCAACCCGGCTGTGAATGCACTTCTAGGAAGTTCGCAACCGAACCTTGAGGGTAAAGAAGTGCGGTTTGGTTGGGCACAATCTGCCTTGTTCGCAACAGTTACGACGGGCACGATGACTGGTGCTGTCAACAGTTTACACGACTCCTTCATGCCCAACGGCGGTTTCATTACTCTTTCCAATATGTTCCTGCAAATTATCTGGGGTGGACAGGGTACAGGAACCGCTTACTTGTTTACTTACTTGATCCTGGCAGTATTTGCCACAGGATTAATGGTGGGACGTACACCAGAATTTTTAGGACGCAAGATTGAGAAACGTGAAGTCGTGCTTGCTAGTTTCTTGCTTTTAATGGTTCACCCGATCGCCATTATGATTCCCGCAGCTATCACCCTAGCATTTGCTGACCAACTCTCAGGAATTAGTAATCCGGGCTTTCACGGCTTTGCTCAAGTTATCTACGAATACGCCTCAGCTGCTGCTAACAACGGTTCTGGGTTTGAAGGTTTAGGCGATTCACAACCGTCTCCTTTGGCAATCGCTACGGGTGCAAAAACTACTGCAACTGCCCTGTGGTGGAACTTAAGTACCTGCTTCAGTTTAATTGCTGGACGCTATATTCCAATTCTGGGTTTGCTGTTTTTAGCAGATAGTATGTCTCGTAAGCAAGCTGTTCCTTACACCACTGGTACATTGCGAACGGATACCGGACTATTTATAGGCGTTACCGCAGGCGTGATTTTAATCCTGGGCGCACTTACATTTTTCCCAGTCTTAGCATTGGGGCCCATTGGGGAAGCCTTTTTTATCGCCAAAGGCATTGGCTAGCGAGTGGGGAGCAGGGAGTAGGAGAGCAGGGGGAGCAGGGGGAGCAGGGCGAGCAGAGGGAGCAGGGGGAGCAGAGGGAGTTAAGAATTAAAGCCATTGGCTTAAAGACTCGTTCATCTACCTCGGAACTCCGTTCATCCACCTCAGAACTCCATTAATCCACCTCAGAACTCCATTAATCCACCTCGGAACTCCGTTCATCCACCTCGGAACTCCGTTCATCCACCTCGGAACTCCATTCATCCACCTTGGAACTCCGTTCATCCACCTCGGAACTCCATTCATCCTACCTTGGAACTCCATTAATCCACCTCAGAACTCCGTTCATCCACCTCAGAACTCCGTTCATCCACCTCGGAACTCCGTTCATCCACCTCGGAACTCCGTTCATCCACCTCGGAACTCCGTTCATCCACCTCGGAACTCCATTAATCCACCTAATCTTCCAATGCCCCATTCCCCAGTTCCCATTCCCAAAATTTAATGTATGCCCACTACTACTGATTCTCCTTCGCCCCGTATTCCATCTGGAACTCGTGACTCGCGCAAGCACACCCCCAAGACAGATATGC
>NZ_DASQZC010000634.1:0-1785 GCF_035638895.1 Nostoc sp.
CCAAAAAGCTGTTACTTAATAACTAGTGACTTTTTGCCAAACATGATTTTGATAGCAGACGAATTGTGATGAATACAGCTAATTTTCCGTGGCTGACGACGATTATTCTGTTGCCTATAGCCGCTTCACTACTGATTCCCGTCATTCCAGATAAAGAAGGCAAAACAGTGCGCTGGTACTCCCTCATCGTAGGGCTGATAGATTTTGCACTAATTGTTTATGCTTTTTATACTGGATATGATTTCTCCAATCCAGATTTGCAGTTGGTGGAAAGTTACCCCTGGGTACCCCAACTAGATTTGAATTGGTCAGTAGGGGCAGATGGCTTATCCATGCCCCTAATTATTTTGACTGGATTCATTACCACGCTGGCGATTTTAGCAGCTTGGCCTGTCACCTTCAAGCCGAAGCTATTTTACTTCTTGATTTTGGCGATGTATGGCGGTCAGATTGCCGTGTTCGCTGTCCAGGATATGCTGTTATTTTTCCTGGTGTGGGAACTGGAACTAGTACCGATATACTTTCTGCTGTCGATTTGGGGAGGCAAAAGACGGCAGTATGCAGCGACTAAATTTATTTTATACACCGCCGGTGGTTCGCTGTTTATTTTGCTGTCTGCCCTGACAATGGGATTTTACGGCGATACGGTGACGTTTGACATGCGATCGCTCGCCTTAAAAGACTTCGCCCTCAATTTCCAACTTGCCGCCTATGCTGGCTTCCTTATTGCCTACGCCGTCAAGTTGCCGATTATTCCCTTGCACACCTGGCTACCTGATGCCCACGGTGAGGCTACAGCGCCCGTACACATGTTATTGGCAGGTATTCTTTTGAAAATGGGCGGTTACGCCTTAATTCGCATGAATGCCCAAATGCTCCCCGATGCCCACGCTCTTTTTGCACCAGTGTTAGTGGTTTTGGGGGTAGTTAATATCATCTACGCTGCCTTGACATCCTTTGCCCAGCGCAACCTGAAGCGAAAAATTGCCTACTCCTCAATTTCTCACATGGGCTTTGTGATGATTGGTATTGCCTCCTTCACCGATTTGGGATTGAGTGGGGCAGTGTTGCAAATGGTTTCCCACGGCTTAATTGGGGCGAGTTTGTTCTTCCTAGTTGGCGCAACTTACGATCGCACACACACCCTGATGTTGGATGAAATGGGCGGTGTTGCGAAGAGAATGCCGAAGATTTTCGCCATGTTCACCACTTGTTCGATGGCTTCTTTGGCATTACCAGGGATGAGCGGTTTCGTGGCAGAATTAATGGTATTTGTTGGCTTTGCTACTAGCGATGCTTATAGCTCTACCTTCAAAGTCATTGTTGTATTCTTGATGGCAGTGGGAGTAATTTTAACTCCGATTTATCTGCTGTCGATGTTGCGAGAAATTTTCTACGGAGAAGAGAACAAGGAATTAGTTTCTCACCAAGCTTTGATAGATGCTGAACCCCGCGAAATATTTATCATTGCCTGTTTGTTAGTGCCAATTATTGGTATTGGTTTCTATCCAAAATTGCTAACCCAAATGTATGACGCTACAACTGTACAATTGACAGCAAGATTGCGTGATTCCGTGCCGACATTAGCACAGCAAAAAGACGACGCACTAAAGGTTTCTTTGAGTGCGCCCCAAATTGGTAATTAGTTGCGATCGCTAGTTTAGTTTAAATATTGATTATTTTGAGGGTGGGTTTTGTACCTACCCTTTTTGTTACTCACTCGTAACTTTTTATTTGGTAACGTATGTTAAAAGATGCATCTGTTAGCGTAGCGGGCGCGCGTAC
>NZ_DASQZC010000635.1:0-6411 GCF_035638895.1 Nostoc sp.
GGGATTCAGACCCCACCTGATTCAAGTCCACCAAAAAGTGGTGGGGGTCTTAAACCCTTGGGCGTTGCCGCACGACTTGGGGATGGGGAGACAATTCCCCAAGTCTCCTTGTCTCCCCATCACCTTGTCCTCTTCGATAAAAAATACCCAGCTTCTCTACGAAAGGTTTAGCTTGTTTCTCCGTTGTAGCAACTGGCATTGTGTTAGCTGAAAGTAAGTACCTTGAATTGTTGATGGTGCGTTACGCTTTCAGCTAACGCACCCTACATTTAAATTTCTTAACTAATCAACAGCCACAGCCTCCATGACTACAGCCTTTAATGGTTTTGTGACCTTCAGCACAGCCTTGGGAGCAATAGTTTTTGCCGTCTTCTTTAATAGCATCCTCAAGTGAAACGATACACAGGCAAGTCGGACAGGCGCATTTCATTTGGGTTACGGTAGTCATAACTTTCTCCATTTCCTGTTGAGATTACTTTAAGAATACATGAATTGTTTCTGTCTGGTATGCGTCATATAAAGACTTATCATTTAGGCTGACGCAAGAGCAGGGGGGCGCAAAGAGATTTTAATGATAAGTGATTAGCCGAACTTAATATCAATCTGCTCTAATTTGTAGGCGGGGTTGCCAATTTAACTCACTTTTATTACAAAAAAACCGTCCAAAACTAACATCTGAACGGGGTTTTTTCCTATTAATATTTAATGCCAACCTAGTCTGCTACAAGTTGTACTTGTACCTAAAAACTACAAGTCAGGAGGCAAAATTACCTGATCAATTGCGTGGATAACACCGTTAGTGCCTGTGATATCTGCCTGTGTCACTTTAGCATCATTGACAGTTACACCAGTCGCAGGATCAACTTTAACGTTGATTGCACCACCTTCAAGGCTTTTAACTTCACCAGACTTTAAATCAGTAGACAATACCTTACCAGGTACTACATGGTAAGTTAAAATCTTGATCAATACTTCTTTGTTGGCTGGATTTAACAATTCTTGCAAAGCATCTTGTGGCAACTTAGCAAAAGCTGCATCAGTAGGTGCAAAAATGGTTAAGTTATCTTTGCCTTGTAAAGCTCCAGTTAACCCTGCTGCTTTCAAAGCCCTAGTTAAGGTTTTAAAAGAAGCGTTTGACTCTGCCAACCCTAACAAGGTTTTACCTTGATTGCCCGTTGCTCCTGGTGCTGATGGAGTTGTAGGAAGTGTATCAGTGGGTTGAGTTCCTGGGGTAGAGGGTCTTGGTTCAGTAGGTGTAACGCTACCACCACGGTTATAGGGCGGCTCGTTGAAAATACTTGGTCTGGGATTTGTTACACTACCTTTCTGCGCTACTTGTTTAGGTTTGGTATTGCCTTTTTCCATTACGGAAGTAGCTTCATCAGGTGTGTATTGAGTGTTTACTTGAAGACGTTGACCCTTGTTATAGGGAGCTTCGTTGAAAATACTGGGGTTAGGATTTAGGGACTCTTTAGCTTCAGATGGTAAAGTAATAACAAGGCTGAAACTACCAAATCCTGCTATGCCTGCCAACGTGATCAGCAATTTGCTGTAACTTGTCTTCATAAATTTTGTTTGTCTTTTTGTCCACACATTACATAAAGATTTATAACATTTTGCTATGCACAAAATCTAACCAAAGAGGGTAGAAAAATTTTCCCACAAGGGTTTGTGCTGATCAGGTAAAATATAAAACATCGGCTCACCCTGAGAATGATGAAATATATTTAGCACATATTTTATGTAATGAGTATATTTTTTATTTATGCCAAAAAGAGTTAAAAAGCCTAACTTGCTATAGTGTCAACTCTCAGAAAGTGTGAAAATATTACATCTACAAGATATGATTTACAATAAATTGTGAGTAATATTTTACTTATTTAAAAGCCAATTTATATACAAGGCTGTACGTGAGCTATTAGATGATTAAAAAGTACTCAACCCCATAAGTAATAAGGGGATATCTCTGAATTAACCATTGAT
Organism: Nostoc sp.; assembly: GCF_035638895.1. GTDB lineage: Bacteria > Cyanobacteriota > Cyanobacteriia > Cyanobacteriales > Nostocaceae > Nostoc. Next base: position 1,984 of record NZ_DASQZC010000635.1, read on the forward strand.
TATTCAGCAAAAGTAGAGAAATTAATTACCTAGATATCTTAACTTAGTCTAAACAGAGACGGAAATTAAACTAACTGCTGAAGACTTACAGGGAGCGGTTAAGTTGATTTATGTATGGCAAATTTAATTATTTAATATTTTAATCAGAAAATAATATTTTTTAAATTGATGATTTTGGTAAAAATCAGGTATAAGTTCAATCATAATCTCAATTAGATAAACAAAAAGCAACTAATGTAAAGAAAAATTACTTTAACTAAAGATACAATTGTAAAGTTAAGAAATTGACCAGTTATAAGGTATACAACATGCTGGAATTATACCAATGGGAACTATCTCAATACTCAGAGAAAGTGCGCCTAATTCTAGATTTTAAAGGACTAAATTACCGCAAAATAGAGGTTACGCCTGGGATTGGACAGGTAGAACTATTCCGGCTGACTGGTCAGAAACAAGTCCCGGTATTAAAGGATCGGAATAGATATATTGCCGATTCTACGGAAATAGCTAAGTATTTAGACTTAGAATATCCCGATCGCCCAATAATACCGCAAGATCCCAAAAAACGGGGTTTAACTTTATTAATAGAAGAATGGGCGGATGAGTCTATAGGCATAAAAGGTCGCAAAGCACTATTTGCAGCCATAAGTCAAGATCAAAATTTCCGCAAGTCTTTATTACCCACCTCAACACCAGATATATTTAAAAGTCTGGTCGGGGGAGTACCCACTGACTTACTGACAGTGCTAGGTTTTGGCGTAGGTTATAGTCCAGATATTATCCAGTCAGCGATCGCATCTTTAAAACAAGACTTGGAAGCGGTAACGTTATTATTGGCAGACAGTCCTTATTTAACAGGAGATGAGCCAACTTTAGCTGACTTGGCAGTAGCTGGCTTATCGATATTGCTCAAGTTCCCCTCTGGTCCCTATCTGGATTTGCCAGCTTCTATTAGAGGTAAAGGATTACCAATCTTTTCAGAGAATATAGATTATGCACCATTCTTTACCTGGCGCGATCGCCTTTACGCCCAATTCCGCAAACCATTAATCAGTACCACTCCCCCAACGGGAAGTGCGCCAACCTCGATTCAGATTGACTAATAAGGGGCATTGGGCATTGGGTATTGGGCATTGGGCATGGGGGAAAATAACTAATGACTAATGACTAATAACTAATGACCAATAAAATGAATTCAGAACAGCCATTAGGTTCGGTTATTCAAGGTTCTCTAACTGAAGGTTTAGAAGTACGATTGCATCCTGACATTTCTGTGGAAGATATGCGGGTGGGTAAATTTCTTGTTGTGCAAGGGATGCGATCGCGCTTTTTTTGTATGCTGACAGATGTAGCATTGGGGGCTGCTAATGCCCGAATTATTGCCAGTCCCCCTAGTTGGGAAGACACTTTTTTACGAGATGTTTTAGCCGGAAGTGGTACTTATGGTACTATCAACCTCGCGCCGATGTTGATGTTCACTCCCGAATCGGAAGAATCTTTCTCCCCAACAAACGGCAAATCGACAAATCCCTTCCTCCCATCAGTGAAGGGTTTGGCTTCATTTGTGCCACAAACCAGTACTACGATGGAATTGTTGCCTGTTAAAACTATTCCTAGCCACTTTAGCCAAGTTTACGATGCAAGTGTTGACGATTTTCGCCGGGTATTTGGTTGGGAAGATGACCCCCAAAGGCGTAATTTTTCCATCGGTAAACCTTTGGATATGGATGTGCCCGTTTGCATCGATTTAAACCGCTTCGTGGAACGGAGTAATGGGGTTTTTGGGAAATCTGGTACTGGTAAATCCTTTCTAACACGGTTACTTTTAGCTGGCGTTATCCGTAAAAATGCAGCAGTAAACTTGATTTTTGATATGCACTCTGAGTATGGCTGGGAAGCCGTTGCAGAAGGGAAGAACGTCAGTACTGTTAAGGGTTTAAAGCAATTATTTCCTAGCAAAGTAGAAGTTTACACCCTCGACCCAGAATCGACAAAGCGCCGGGGTGTGCGTGATGCTCAAGAACTTTATTTGAGTTACGAGCAAATTGAAGTTGAAGATATTAAGTTATGTAGCCGAGATTTAGGACTCTCTGACGCAGCCCTGGATAACGCCAATATTCTATATAGCGAGTTTGGGAAGTCTTGGATTGTCCAGTTGCTGAACATGACTAACGAAGAAATCGAAATGTTCTGCGACGAGAAGCGCGGGCACAAAGGCTCGATTATGGCATTACAGCGCAAACTCTTGCGGATGGATAGCTTGAAGTATATGCGAGCGGTTTGCCCCCAGAATTATATTAGTAAAATTGTTCAGTGTCTGGAAGCTGGGAAGAATGTTGTGATAGAATTTGGTTCCCAGTCTAATATGCTCTCTTATATGTTGGTGACGAATATGATCACCCGACGTATTCATGAGCATTACGTCAAAAAAGCAGATAAATTCCTGCAAAGCAAGAACCCGAACGATCGCCCCACGCCATTGATGATTACTATTGAAGAGGCGCACCGTTTCCTTGACCCGGCTATAGTACAAAGTACTATCTTTGGGACTATCGCCAGGGAACTGCGAAAGTATTTCGTCACACTTTTGGTAGTTGATCAACGTCCATCGGGTATTGATAATGAAGTCATGTCCCAGATTGGGACTCGAATTACCGCTTTGCTTAATGATGAAAAAGACATTGACGCAATTTTTACGGGTGTATCTGGTGGTGGTGGACTGCGATCGGTATTGGCAAAGTTAGACTCTAAGCAACAAGCTTTAATTTTGGGTCATGCTGTTCCTATGCCAGTAGTAGTACGTACCCGTCCTTACGACGCAACTTTTTACGAAGAAATTGGTGAGCCAGCCTGGGAAGAAAAACCTGACGCAGAAGTATTCGCTGCTGCTGAACTAGCCAAAGCTGACCTGGGATTCTAGATAGTCATTTGTCAGTTGTCCTATGTCCTTTGCAAATGACTAATGACAAATCCCTAATTCGTAACATCCCTCCATTTTCGCAGGAAATTAAGTTCGGTTATCCGGCTAGTTTTGGCAACAGAAGAGAGGTTTTTAGCGTCACTATAGATATAGTCAGTAATTTCAAGGAAGTTTATTTTTTTGTTGCAAATCGGCAATTTTGAATTATAATTAAAGATTTTATCTTAAAGTACTTTACTATTTGCCTGATTTATCGTACTATAAAGTAAAGGGAACTCATACCGACTTCGGATTTCCAGTTGCTATTAGTAACTGCCTAAAAGAAGAATTCTCCAAAACAACCAGCGTGCTTATATAGAAATTGAAAATTTAAGAGATTGAAAATTTAGGGAAGGTAGGGGAACCTATCATTGGGAGTTTACGTCTGAACAACGTCTATATCAATTGATAATTACTTTTGATAGCTCCCGATATTTCGTGATAGATGTACTACCTTTCTTCCATCGATTTTAGTAAGAAACAATACATTGTGTTTACGGAGTAGAGGATAACACATCAATGCCTACTGTCAACACCCAAACGGAAAACCTCAACACCAAATTTACGGCTGATATGGTGCGAACCTATCTGCGAGAAATTGGTCGTGTACCACTGCTAACCCGTGAACAAGAGATTGTCTATGGAAAGCAAGTGCAACAAATGATGAAGTTCATCGACGCCAAAGAAGCTTTGGCGAAGAAACTGCACCGCGAACCGAATATGTCAGAGTGGGCTGACCACGTTCAACAATCGGAAACCGAGATTCAACAAACGGTAGCGCAAGGGAAGCGAGCGAAGCAAAAAATGATCGAAGCGAATTTGCGCTTGGTCGTTGCTATTGCTAAAAAGTACCAAAAGCGGAATATGGAGTTTCTGGATTTAATCCAGGAAGGAACACTAGGGTTAGAGCGTGGTGTAGAGAAATTTGACCCAATGAGGGGTTATAAGTTCTCAACCTATGCTTACTGGTGGATTCGCCAAGCGATTACCCGTGCGATCGCTCAACAAGGTCGTACCATCCGCTTACCGATCCACATTACCGAGAAACTGAATAAAATCAAGAAAGTGCAGCGCGAATTGGCTCAAACCTTGGGGCGATCGCCTACTCCAGCCGAAATTGCCAAAGAACTGGAAATAGAACCTGCTCAGATCCGCGAGTACCTGAACATGGCGCGTCAACCAGTATCTTTGGATGTTAAAGTTGGCGATAACCAGGATACTGAGTTGCAAGAAATGCTCGAAGATGATGGCCCATCACCAGAGTATTACACCAACCAGGAATTCTTACGCCAAGACTTGAACAACCTGCTAGCAGAACTAACTCCGCAACAGCGACAAGTTTTAGCCCTGCGCTTTGGTTTAGAAGATGGTAACGAAATGTCATTGGCGAAAGTGGGTGAGAGATTGAATCTCAGCCGTGAACGCGTCCGCCAGTTAGAGCATCAAGCTTTGGCTCATCTGCGTCGCCG
>NZ_DASQZC010000636.1:0-8135 GCF_035638895.1 Nostoc sp.
AATTAGGGAATCTGGAACTACCTAACCGGATAGTAATGGCACCTTTAACCCGAAACAGGGCAGGCCAGGGAAATGTACCACACCAACTCAATGCTACCTACTACGTCCAACGTGCTTCCGCCGGACTGATTATTGCTGAAGCAACACAGGTAACTCCTGAAGGACAGGGCTATCCTGCTACACCAGGAATTCATTCACCAGAACAGGTGGAGGGGTGGAAGTTAGTAACCGATACCGTACATCAGCAGGGAGGGAGAATTTTTTTGCAACTATGGCACGTAGGGAGGATTTCTCACCCTGACTTCCAACCGAATGGAGCTTTACCTGTGGCACCTTCTGCCATTGCTCCTAAAGGTGAGGCCGCAACTTATCAGGGGCCCAAACCCTTTGTTACTCCCCGCGCTTTAGAAACTTCGGAAATACCGCAGATCGTCGAACAGTACCGTCAGGGAGCAGCAAATGCCCTTGCGGCTGGGTTTGATGGGGTAGAAATTCACTCAGCTAATGGTTATTTAATAGATCAATTTCTGCGCGATCGCACCAATCAACGTACAGATAAATATGGGGGTTCCATTGAAAATCGCGCCCGATTCTTGTTAGAAGTCACAGAGGCAGTAACTAGTGTGTGGGATTCTAACCGAGTAGGGGTACGTTTATCTCCCAGTGGGACTTTTAACGATATAGGTGACTCCAATCCCCTGGAGACATTTGGTTATGCAGCTCAAGCATTGAACCAGTTTAATTTGGCATATCTGCATATTTATGAAGCAACAGAAGCAGACATCAGACATGGCGGGATAATTGTACCCACTAGTCATATACGCGATCGCTTTACAGGTACACTCATCGTCAATGGTGGTTATACTCGTGAAAAAGGCGATGCAGTACTAGCCAACAAAGCAGCAGATTTAGTTGCCTTTGGCACATTATTTATATCAAACCCCGATTTACCCCGACGCTTGGCTTTGAATGCACCACTAAATGAAGCAGATCAGGCAACTTTTTATGGTGGCGGTCAAAAGGGATATACAGATTATCCATTTTGGTCAACCGCTAACGAGGCGATAGCTAACGCATAATTCTGCTAATCTACTTTCAAACAACTTTTTACACCACTAAAGCATTTCGTCCAATCCTAAAAATCGTTACAGCAGCGTCATAACCCTAGCATCAGGAGAATTTTATGAGTTCCATCACCCAAACTCAAGCTTTAGATGTACCGAGTGCGATCGCTCAACGCCGTTCCATCAAAACTTTTAAAACAGACCCCATTGCCCCAGAACTACTCAAGCAACTGGTAAAGTTGACCGTGGCAGCGCCCAGCAGCTTTAATATCCAGGGCTGGCAAATTATTCTCGTGCAAGATGAGGCGCAAAAGGCAGCACTATCAGCAGCATCGTGGAATCAACAGCAAATCGTCCAAGCACCTGTAACCTTCGTCTTTGCCGCAGATCCTAACGCAGGCGAACAAAACTTGACCCCAATTCTAGAGCGGGGACTTGAAACTGGGGCATGGAATGAAGGCACGGTAAACTACTTTAAAAGCGCTATCCCACAATTTCAAGCTGGACTAGGCGACAAACGACGCGAATATGCGATCAAAGATGCCATAATTGCCGCTACTCATTTGGTGTTAGCAGCAGAAAGTTTGGGATTATCCACTTGTTTTATGAACGGTTGGATTGAGGATCAAGTAAAGGAAGTGATTGGGGCTGGGGATAATCCAGATTTAGCGATCGCTGTTTTAGTTCCTGTTGGCTATGCAGCCGAACCACGCTTAAATCCCGGTCGTTTGCCATTCTCCTCCAATGTCTCTGTAGACAGAATCGGTAATCCTTATGCAGGGTAGTTCTCTCTAAATTGGGAATGGGGTATTGGGCATGGTCAATGAGTCTTTGATACTCGTGAATGAGCCTTTGATAAGCTGTTGCGCCTTTAATTTGCACTAATATTTTTTCAAAATGCTTGTGGGGTGGGCATCTTGCCCGCCCTGATTGTGCAAGTTGTATACATAACAGCTTACTCATGAATGAGTCTTTAAACTCCACTTCCCTGCCTCCCCTGCCCCCTTGCCTCTTTTGACGCTCAATTCTTAATCTATGAATGTTTTAATCGAATGGCATTAAGAAAAGCTCTAAGCTAGGCAGAATAAGGACTACAGGTTTAAAATATGCCAACAACAGCTTTAATTGTCGGTGCAGGTAGTGGACTAAGCGCATCTTTAGCCCGCCTATTTACCAAAGAGGGATTCACCGTAGCTTTAGCGGCTCGCCAAATTGAAAAACTGACTCAATTGAGCAGTGAAATTGGCGCAGTTAGTTTTGCTGCTGATGCCTCAAACCCAGATGAAGTAGAACAGTTATTTATTGATATTGATAAAAAAATTGGTTCCCCGAATGTTGTTGTTTACAATCCCAGTTACCGGGTGAGGGGGCCTCTTGTTGAGCTAGACCCTGGTGAGGTGGCAAAAACCCTAGATGTAACTGCTTATGGTGGCTTTCTCGTTGCCCAAGCTGCTACTAAAAGGTTTTTGCAGCTTGGTGGCGGTGCTATCTTGTTTACTGGAGCTTCAGCCAGTGTCAAGGGTTATGCTCAGTCTGCTCCCTTTGCAATGGGTAAATTTGCACTGCGCGGTTTGGCTCAGAGTATTGCCAGAGAATTAGCACCAAAGAATATTCATGTAGCGCATTTCGTAATTGATGGTGCAATCCGTTCAGCAGTCCGCCAAGATCCAGCAGATAATCCTGATAGTACTCTTGACCCGGATGCGATAGCTCAAACTTATCTCAGTGTTTTACGTCAACCCCGTAGTGCTTGGACTTATGAAATAGAACTACGTCCGTGGGTAGAGAACTTTTAGGCAAAACAATTGTTACAAGAATAGTTTTGTAGGTATGAATATTGATTTTGGTGCAACTGCTACTGATTATGCAAAACACCGCGCTGGCTTTCCCAGTTCATTATTTAACAAACTGTCTGAATATGGTATAGGTTTACCAGGGCAGAATATTGTTGATCTTGGTACAGGAACAGGAACATTAGCGCGGGGCTTTGCCGATAGAGGTGCTTATGTGATTGGTATAGATCCATCAGCATCACTTTTAGAACAAGCGAGATTGTTAAGCGAATCTATCCAACTCAAAGTAGATTATCGAGTCGCAACTGCCGAGAATACCGAGTTACCAGACGCAAGTGCGGATGTGGTGACAGCCGGACAATGTTGGCATTGGTTTGATCGTCCCCGTGCTGTCCAAGAAATTACTCGAATATTGAGAAAAAATGGCTCGATCGCGATCGCTCATTTTGATTGGATACCCTTAAAAGGTAATGTGGTTGAAGCGACAGAACAACTGATCAAGGCTCATAATCCAGCGTGGAATTTAGACGGCGGTAATGGAATGTATCCTTTGTGGTTACAAGACATTGGTGAAGGAGGATTCCGAGAAATCCGCACATTTTCTTATGATGTCTTTGTGTCTTATACACACGAAGCTTGGCGGGGACGAATTCGTGCTAGTGCAGGCGTGGGAGCCAGCATGACGGCAGAAAAGGTAGAAGTATTTGATCAGGAATTGGCGACATTACTCGAAGCAAAATATCCTACACCAATTCTTCAGGTTCACCATAGAGTTTGGGCTGCGATCGCCAAATCACCGCTATGAAAAAGTATAATAGTCGCTGCCATTAAAGATAAAGGTTTCCGGTGACGGAAAAGGCAAAATATTAAGCTAAGACGAATTAGGGCGATTGTTCGCAGAGGGATTTTTCACCCCACGCGATCGCGCCACCCACAGACGTGCGAAAACGAGAATGTCTTGTTTGCAAGCCATAGCAGCTACGCCAGTTCAGCGTTTCACACAATTGATACCTGCTCAGAAAATCAATTTCAGGGGAAATAGGTAAAAACAACTTAAAAAGTTTATTGATAACTTTAAACAAATCCTGCAAGACTATAAATAATTTATAATTCTTTTATAAATATTATTTATATATAAATACATCAAAAATCTTGCATATTAAAAAGCTTGATAATTATAGTAATAAAGGCTATATAACGGATTAAATTCCATATATTTACTTACTCAGCTTAGACAAGAAGAATGCTCATAATAAATACTGAAAAAAGAGTAAAAAAGTTGTCATAAGGCTTGCTATCTTCCCAAATCTGGATTGTCAAGTCTGTGCATCTACATTCTTTTTGATTAGTCTAATTAATAGTTAGAGCAATAAATAATATTATTTTCTTGCTCAAAACATAAAAGTAAATTTTCGTATTTTTTTATTCGGGAGAATAATTCATCATGTCTATAAACAAAAACCTGATAGATGAAAACCAAGAAGAATTGTTTGAAGACTTATCAGATGAATGCTGCGAACAAATAACAGGAGGTAAAAGTTGGTGGAAGAAAGTTACAAAAACAGTTGAGCGTGCCACAATCAAAACTTTGAATAATTCAGGCAACGCAGTGACTCAGGTCGGAGGCATGACAGCACTTGGACTCTACACAGCAGGTGAGCTAGCTTTAGAAACAACTGGAATTGTGGGAAAAGACCAAATAGACGGAAATTAGACTAACAAAACTTAAACAACTTATCTACCTCATTTCTCAACTCTAGCCGAGAAATGCACTTACTTAAGCTCTGCCTCTTTGAAACAACTAAAGGCAGAGCTTTTTGCTTACTACACTTCAAAAATGCATGAGTCATTTTTGAAGTGTAGTAAGCAATAAAATTAGCCATGTAGCCAGCCACTAGTGATAGCTTATTTGCAGTAGAGAGACGAATATTGCAATTGTTAAAGCTAGTCGTGCTTGATAGGTTTGTTTCTAGCGCTCGCTTGTAGTAACATTTTTGGCAACCAAAAAAGATAACAATATAGTTGTTTTGCCTGACTATAAAGCGAGAATAACTTTCTTTCACTCAATAACGTATATGGTCGAACTGCTTTGAGAATTTCTGCAAATTTATCTTCCGCCGCAGTTTGAACTGAACCACTTACAGAATAACCTTGTAAATGTGGAGGTAGAGGCCAGTTAATTTTAGGATCTGGCTGATGTATTACAGGCTCAACATTTCCCCGCCATGCAACTCCCATAATTTGCATAGTTTGATACACCATTGTGTTCCATCCTTTCTCTTTTAAATAGTCCAAACCTTGGCCTACGTCGGGAGAAGCCAAATCATGAAATAAAATTAAAGCATCTGCTTCTGCAAGTTGTTCGCAAATAATTGTATCATTGAGCGGAGCTGGTGCTTCGTGATTACCATCTATAAATATCAATGACCATTTACGTTGAAATTTATTTGCTATTTCTTCTACTTTCTCAGGGCTACATCCTGGTATTAGATTTACAGATTCCTTAACGCCTGCCGCCTTTAGTGACTCTGTGACGCTTTCATTAAATAATTGTTCAGATAGCATCGGATCGATTACATCTAGCTCAACTCCTCCTAGAGCTAAATGACAAGCTGACCAACCCATCCAACAACCTATTTCTAAAGCTTTTTTTCCCTTAAATTTTAAGGCTGTATTGTATAAAATATGAGCTTCATCTCTGCTGACAAATCCTACATTCTGCTTTCGTTTATCTACGTACCAGTTATGAGTAATATCCCGCCGCAAATAAAGCCAAAAAGAATCAAATTTATTTCCTAAAATTATATTGGGAAAATAGGAATCTGGCTGGATAGTGGAAAATCCTGACGAAACATAATCTCCTTTTGGCAATAAGTTGACTTCAATCACTTTCACTGTTTTCTCACTCATAAGTTACTCTCTAAATCTTAGAAATTCTAGGTTTTGGGTTGACATTTTAACTTCAAACAACGATTTCCAGGCAAAACCTGAAAATATCAAATTCAGAAACTAAAAAGTTAATTTTTTTTTAAGCATCTCGTCCTTTTTTGTAATGCAAAATCAGTAATAGCCCAGCACAATAGTCCAGTATGGGGCTTTAGCTCCATTCCTGACAGCGATTTTCCATCTTACCTCTAGGGCAATAGTTTTGGATATAAAATGCTAAAATGCTTACGTTATATACATTTTTGCAGTTCTTACCCCCATTTTTTTCAGATTTTGTGAGAAATGCGAAAGAGGTGTCCGCACCATTCACTTAAAAAACAATCGCACAATTTTAGGAAAAATAACCATGATTGATCTTTATTATTGGACAACCCCAAACGGTCATAAAATTACGATTTTCTTAGAAGAAGTCGGTTTGCAATATACCATAATTCCTGTGAATATTGGGGCTGGGGATCAATTTAAACCCGAATTTTTAAAGATTTCTCCTAACAATCGCATCCCCGCGATCATTGACCACGAACCAGCAGATGGAGGTGCGCCGATTTCGGTATTTGAGTCTGGTGCAATCTTGCTATATTTGGCAGAAAAAACCGGGCAATTAATCCCCCAAGATTTACGTAATCGCACTCAAGTTTTAGAATGGCTGTTCTGGCAAATGGCAGGACTGGGGCCAATGGCGGGACAAAATCATCACTTTAGCACTTACGCTCCCGAAAAAATAGACTATGCCATTAACCGCTATGTGAATGAGACGGGACGCTTATATGCAGTGCTGAATAAGCAACTAGCAGATAAAGAATTTGTGGCTGGCGATTATTCTATCGCCGATATTGCTGCCTATCCCTGGATTGTGCCCTATGAACGCCAAAGTCAGAATCTAGAAGATTTTCCTCACGTCAAACGGTGGTTTGAGGCAATTAAAGCCCGTCCAGCAACAATTCGCGCCTACGAGAAAGCAGAAGCACTGAAAACTCAAACGCTTGATCCAGATAAGTCACGAGATTTGTTATTTAACCAGTCAGCGAAGACTATTCAAACTTGAGCCAATTGTCTTGTCAGTGTGGCGATCGCTAAGTTAGCTCTAAACCCAGATCATCAGTCGCAACTATGAGCAACGATTTCTCACTATCTTCCTTTCCTGAATTAGAAACAGAAAGGCTCCTTCTTCGTGAGACAACGTTACAGGATGCTGAGGCTATCTTTGCTGTATTCTCCGATCCAGGCGTGACTCAGTTTCACGATCTTGATACTTTTACTTCTATTGAAGAAGCGATGTCTACGACGGGCTACGCCTACGCACTCATTGGACGTAGGGCCAAACGTTTTGAGCTAGGAGATGGAATTCGCTGGGGAATTTTTCATAAGCAAGACAACGTTTTGATTGGTTTTTGTGGGTTCCAAGTAAACCCACAAGAACAGTCTGCTAGATCGGTTATGAGCTTGCCAATACTTTTTGGAGACAAGGCATTATGACAGAGGCAGTGCGTAAGCTGTTGCGCCTTTAATTTGCACTAATATTTTTTCAATATGCTTGTGGGGTGGGCATCTTGCCCGCCCTGATTGTGCAAGTTGTATACATAACAGCTTACCATCTTGCAATTTGGGTTTGAGCAAATGGGTTTGCGTTTCGTAGTTGCCCAAGTCATGCTGGACAATATAGCTTCTAAAAAGTTGCTAGAAAAGTTAGGTTTTCAGAGTCAGGGTGTACTGAAAGAGTATCGTTTCTTCAAAGAGCAGTTTCACGATCTAGAGCAATTTGTGCTTAACAAATAAAAAACTGATTGAGTAGGTTAGCAACGGATACAGGCTGATGTTGAGTTTAGTTTATTAGATCGGGGTTGCTGATTTGCGCCTGTAATTTTCCTTCTACTTTAAAAGGTAGTTGATGATAGTTGTTAAATTGATATTCTGGTGTCACCTTCCAATCATATCGTTGCAGCAACGTTGCCAAAAAAATCTTTATTTCCATTTTGGCAAACTCCATTCCAATGCATATATGTTCGCCACCACCAAAACCAATTAAAGCAAAGGAGTCTTTTTTATCTTCTTCGCGGGGAGGGGCAAAGCGTTCTGGCTCAAAACTTTCTGGGTTAGTATAAATCTCGCTCATGCGATGCGTTAATCCTTGAGCAACAATCACCACCCAACCAGGAGGAATGCGGTATCCTGCGTATTCAATTTCTTTTATAACTCCCCGAAACAGTACTACACCTGCGGGATTGTAAAGTCGTTCTATTTCTTTCAAAAAATAAGTCATTTGATTAAGTTGCTTAAGATGTCCCAAGTTCAAAGGTTCATCTTCTACAACTTCTGTCAGTTCTTGGCGGAG
>NZ_DASQZC010000637.1:0-10583 GCF_035638895.1 Nostoc sp.
TCTTTGGCAAGGTTCTTATCAGCAGACAACAGGTTTGTGGTTGCGTTGGTATAATACTACGGGTTGGGTGCTGACATCAAGAGAAAAAGCTGAACAAGAACACCAACGGGCAGAGCGATTGGCAGAGTATTTGCGATCGCAGGGAGTTGATCCAAATAACTTGAGTTAAGCAAAAACTTGCGTCCTTAATAAGAAAAGCAGTGTTGCCGACAGAATTTCGATTTGTAGTAAAAATACACTTAGCAATAGCAGATTCATTGTATAATCGCCAAGACAATTTAGGTAATATTTTTTAGTAAGAATGTATTTCTTGGGGAATACAAGGTTCCTTTCATAGCTATAAAGCTTTATAAATAAAAATTGGGTGTGTAAGTAGTGAACGAGGAAGCATTAATTGTTACAATCCACGCAAAAATTTTTACGTAAAGCAGGGAGTTTAAGGCGTATACTGCCTATAAACGAACGGTTATGGGCAAAATTTGACTTGCTAAGAACTTTGGTTAGGCGGGATTTAGAGGCGCGATATAAAGGTTCTATCTTAGGTAATTTGTGGCCTTTGCTAAATCAGCTATCACAACTACTTATTTACACCTATGTGTTTTCGATTGTGCTAAGAGTGAAGTTGAGTATAGAAAGTTTACCAGAAAATAACTTCACCTTTGGTTTGTGGCTATTTGCGGGTTTGCTTCCCTGGATTGCTTTTTCGGGGGGGTTAATGCAGTCTGCTAGTTCAGTCCTAGGACAGCCGAATCTAGTCAAGAAGGTTGTATTTCCCCTAACTTTGTTACCGCTCGTGCCAATTTTATCAACGTTCATTGAGAGTTCCTTTGGTTTAATAGCATTGATTTTTTTCGTAGCGTTAAATGCTCATACTTTACATGCTACCTTAGCGCTATTACCCTTGGTCTGGCTAACGCAGTTATTGCTAACGGCAGGATTGGGCTATTTAGTGGCAGGACTAACAGTGTTTTTGCGAGATATCCCGCAGACTTTAGGGGTGATTTTAAATATTTGGTTTTATGCGACACCGCTTGTCTATCCAGCATCAGCAATTCCTGAGCAATGGCGGACTTTGGTATTCTGGTTAAATCCAATAGCAGCGATCGCTGAAGTTTATCGTGACATAGTTTTAGTTGGAGAAGTCAAACACTGGGGCGAGTGGGGAGTTTCTTCACTAATTGCAGTTGTAATCTTTTTTGGGGGGTTGTGGTGTTATCGCCGCCTACGTCCTGCATTCGCCGATGTATTGTGAAACATGGAAGTTCGATAGGATAAAGTCACTTAGCTAGATAGAGAAGAGATGCCAGCGTTGGTTATATAGTAACATCTGGCAAAATGAGTGCGATTGAATTTTAGTTTTAGTGTGTGGGTTTTGAGGATTGACAGCAAAAGTATGGGTGAAGAAATTGCTATTTCCCTTGAGAATGTCTCGAAGTGTTTCAAACGCTACAGCCGCCCTGTAGATAGGCTCAAAGAAGTTCTGCTACCTGGTAAGAGTAGAGCAGATGAATTTTGGGCACTTCGGGATATCAACATTGAGATTCCCAAAGGGCAGACAGTTGGAATCGTTGGACGGAACGGTTCTGGGAAAAGCACATTGCTACAAATTATCACGGGAACCCTCACACCATCCAGTGGTGATGTACGAGTCGATGGTCGAGTTTCTGCTTTATTAGAATTAGGAAGTGGTTTTAACCCAGAGTTTACTGGAAAGCAAAATGTCTTTTTTAACGGACGATTGTTAGGATTGAGTCAAAAACAAATCGAAAACAGATTTGATGATATTGCCGCTTTTGCCGATATAGGCGATTTCATCGAGCAACCTGTTAAAACTTATTCTAGTGGTATGTATGTCCGCTTGGCATTTGCTGTTGCAGTCAATGTTGATCCAGAGATTTTAATTGTTGACGAAGCACTTGCTGTTGGAGATATTGTATTTCAACATCGTTGTATGCGACGAATGCGTGCAATGATGGATTCTGGAGTAACAACATTATTTGTTTCCCACGATGCCGGTGCAGTCAAAACATTGTGCAATTCAGCGGTGATGATTCATGACGGAAAAATACATACGACAGGATTACCAAATACTGTTGTAATTGAATATTTAAAATTAGTTACAGAACTTGAATTAGGTTTAGCACAAGAGATTGAGATTAACTCTCAACAGCAAGTAAATACCGTTGTAGAAAACAGAATACAGACTTCAAATCGCCCGAATTGTGATATTGAATCTCTAAGTTCAACTGTCAATAAGGCAACACGCAGAGGAAGCGGAAAAGCCAGAATCGAAAGCGTAAAACTACTGAATCAATTAGGTGATTTTGCTGGGGAAACTCCCATATTTGCATTTAATGAAAAAGTAACATTAGTTGTAAATTTAAAAGTTTATTATGTAATAAATAGTTGCATTGTAGGCTTTTATGTTTGTGACAAAAACGGTACGGAGGTAATTGGTAGCAATACTTTAGAAGAAAACATCAAAATAGATAAATTAGAACCAGGAGAAGAAATAGAAATTAGGTTTGAATTTAATTTACCACTTCGACCTAGTTCTTATAGCTTAACAGTTGCTGGTTCTGAAAGTTATGAAGCTCTGAGTTTTGACTGGATTGATAATATAATGGTTTTTCAAATTTTGCCACCAGATACTGGAAAGCTCATTCATGCTTTAGTTCATCAACCGATGGTAGTGAAAGTAAACAAACAAGTTTTACCAACAGTCGTGACACTAGCTTAATTAAACTACATATTATGGATAAAGATTGGTTAAAAGATTATCCTTCGGCTGAACACCCTACAGAAGAAGGTTTGGATGAAAACCACAGTTTACGTAAAATGTTCTACCTAATTGGAGACAATGAACGAGTAGTAGACTTTGGGTGTGCGACTGGTTACTTTGCTCAGTTACTTAATAAAAAAGGGTGTATTGTCACAGGAGTAGAGATAAACCCAGATGCCGCAAAAGTTGCTGAACAGTACTGTAAAGAGGTCATAGTTGTCGATTTGGATTTTGTTTCTGTTACAGAAATTTTACCTAGCCAGGAGTTCGATGTAGCAGTATTTGGAGATGTTTTGGAGCATCTGCGAAACCCTTGGAAAATTTTGGAAGAAACCAAGCAGATATTAAAAAAAGATGGGTATGTAGTTGCTTCTATTCCAAATATTGCTCACGGTGCAATTCGCTTGTCTTTACTACAAGGTAGATTTGAATATACAGAATTAGGTATTTTAGATAATACTCACCTGAGGTTTTTTACCAGAAAAACGGTTGAAGAGTTATTTGAAAGGTCAGGATATTTAGTTAGTATTCCTGATCGGACAAAACTAGAAATTTTTTCAGATAGTTTTTTGATACCTCAAAATAAGAGAGAACAATTCAACCTTGATACTATTAAACAGCTTGAAGAAGATAAAGATGCCGACACTTTACAGTTTATTATTAGAGCAGATCCTTGCACTATAGAAAGAAAATATGCTGCAATCACTGATTGCTCCTCTAAGCTGTTAGAAGAACCGCAGCAATTGCTGCCTCAACTGCATTTAACACAAGCAGAACTGGAGCAAGCCCAGGCTCAAATAGCAGAAAATCAGCTTCAGTTGCAGCAATTGGAGTTAGATTTGCAACATACCAAGACGGAATTAGAGCGATCGCAATCTCAACTGCAACAAACTCAGACGGAATTGGAGCAATCGCAATCTCAACTGCAACAAACTCAGACGGAATTGGAGCGATCGCAATCTCAACTGCAACAAACTCAGACGGAATTGGAGCGATCGCAATCTCAACTGCAACAAACTCAGACTGATCTAGAAAAAATTCAGTATAAACTTGAGCAAACACGGAAAGAGGTGACATTGCTAAAATCTTCTATAACTTGGAAAATAAAAGAAAAATTTAAATTTTTGGCTTTTAAAGCTTTACTGCGTAATACACCAAAATTTGTATTTTATATAGATTTTCCAAGTAATCAAGAAGTTGTTAACTCAAATTTTAAAATAATTGGTTGGTGTATTAGCGCTGACTTGGTTGGCATAAAAGCAGTACGCGCCAGGATCGGAAGTTCCAAATATGAAGGAATTTATGGGATAAATAGACCAGATGTAGCACAAGCTCATAGCTCTATTGTAGATGCCGAAAAATCTGGGTTTGAAGTATCTATTGACCTCCCTCCAGGAGAGTATAGAATTTTTGTTGAGGTTGTAGATAATCTAGATATAAGCTATGTCATTACTTCTCACTTAGTTATAGTTGGGTACTCAGATAATCAACTTACCTCTAATCGGCTTAATTCTAGAAAAAAAATCTTTAAGGAGGTAAAAGAGTGGGTAAAATTTGCCAACTTAGTAAGGAAGCAAGCGTTAGAAAAAAAACGGCAACTAGGACGTCTTCCTTCACCAGAAGAGCTACCAAAAATAGCTAGATGGGTTAATGGTTTATATCAGGAACAATGCAGCAGAAACACGTCATCTTTAATGCTATTTTCTGATTTTATCATCCCCCAACCACAGGATGCCTACGAAGCTTGGTTAGCTGTAAATCAGTGGAACAAAAAAGCTAGTAATCATCTCAATAATCGGTTGAAAATCTGTCAAGAAACCTTGCCAAAAATCTCTGTATTGATGCCAGTTTACAACCCACAGGTCTGTTTTTTAGATATTGCGATTGCTAGTACAGTAAATCAAGTTTATCAAAATTGGGAACTTTGCATTGCAGATGATTACAGTACAGATCCAGCAGTGCAAGCCACCTTAAACAATTGGGTAGCAAAAGATAGTCGCATCCGCGTAATTTTTAGAGAAGAGAACGGCAATATTAGTGTAGCCACCAACAGCGCTGCAACTCTCGCCACAGGCGATTTTATTCTCTTTTTAGATCATGACGACGAATTAACTCCTGATGCACTTGGAGAAGTTGCATTATATCTTGCAGAACATCCAGAAACCGATTTTGTATACTCAGACGATGACAAAATAGATACTGAAGGACGTCGCTTTGCCCCGCAATTCAAACCCGACTGGTCGCCGGAATTGCTATTGTCCTATATGTATTTCTCCCATTTATGCGTAGTTAGACGCAGCATTTTTGACCAAGTTGGAGGTTTGCGAGTTGGGTTTGAAGGTTCTCAAGACTACGATTTTGCTCTTAGAGCTACGGAAATTTGTCGTCAAGTTAACCATATTCCTCTAGTACTGTACCACTGGCGAGCTGTTCTGGGTTCCACAGCTTTATCTGGGGCAGAAAAACCAGCCAGCTTTGCAGCTGGGCAAAAAGCGCTGCAAGAGGCACTTGAACGCCGGGGTATTTGCGGAAATGTATATCAGCCAGAGTGGGCTGTTAAAGGTCAGGTAGGTATCTTTGAACATCAGTTTCCTGATACCGGCCCATCAGTTGCTATTATTATTCCTACTAAAAATCAGGTAGAATTGCTGAAAAAATGTGTGCTTTCTTTAGAGAAAACCACATACCAAAATTATCAAATTGTAATTATTGATAATGAAAGCGATGATCCGCAAACCATTGCTTATTTAGAAAGCCAACCTCATCAAGTTTTAAAAATTAAAAATCCGAGTACTGGATTTAGCTTTGCAGCTATCAATAACCGGGCTGTTGAACAAGTCAACAGCGACTATATCTTATTTCTTAATAATGATACCGAAGTTATTTCCCCTAAATGGTTGAGCCAGTTGGTAGGTTACGCTCACTTTGCAGGCGTAGGAGCAGTTGGTGCAAAATTGCTCTACCCCGACCAAAGAATTCAACACGCTGGTGTTATACATGGATTACATAATGGATTAGCAGGTCATGCCTTTAAGCTATTGCCTAACTGGAATTATGGCTATCTTTCTTACGCCAAAGTAGTACGGAATTATTCAGCAGTAACAGCAGCTTGTTTGCTGACACCACGCGAGTTGTTCTTGGATTTGGGAGGGTTTAATGAGCAAGAATTCGCAGTAGCTTATAACGATGTGGATTATTGCTATAAACTTTTAGAAAAACAGTATCGTTGCGTCTATTGTCCCACTGCCGATTTAATTCATTATGAGGGCACTTCTAGAGGTTTCACTGATAATCCTAAAGAAAGAATTGCTTATCGACGCAAGTATTCCCAAAAGGTAGATAGTTTTTATAATCCTCATCTTTCTTTAGAAAATGAGCAATTTAGAATACAAGCCCGAAGAATAGTCAAAGGAGAGGTACAGCCGTTAAAAGTTTTGATGTGTAGCAATGCCTTAAATTTGACAGGCGCACCCAATATTCAGTATGAAATAGCTATTAACTTAGCTGCGGCTGGTTTAATTAAGCCAGTTGTATTTTCCGTAAGTGATGGATTACTACGTCAGGCTTACGAAGAAAGTGGAATTGAAGTAATTATCTGTGAACACCCACTCGCAAAAGGACATAACATAGAAGAATATGAGCGCTCTCTAAAAAAATTAGAAAAAGAAATTGAGCGCCATCAAATTGATGTAATTTATGCCAATACATTAGAAAGCTTTTTCATGATTGATTGCGCTCAAAAAATGAATATACCTTGCGTATGGAATGTTCACGAAAGTGAGCCTTGGCAGACATATTTCAATCGTTATGGATTCAAAATTGCCAAACGCGCCCTTGAGTGTTTCAGTGTTCCCTATAAGATAATTTTTGGTTCTCATGCTACAAGCGAACAATATTTAGCGCTCAATAGTCGCCATAATTTTACTGTTATCCATACTGTATTGGATCTTAATCGTTTAGCAGATGCAGCATCAAAGTGGAATCGTGCAGACGCTAGAAAATATTTAAGTGTAAATGAAACAGAAATTGTTATTCTCTTGCTGGGAACTGTATGTGAACGTAAAGGACAACAAGAGTTGGTTGATGCATTAGGTGCTTTGCCGAATGAGTGGCATAATAAAATAAAATGCTTCATTGTTGGCGATCGCCCCAGTGGATATAGTAACCAGCTTCATGCTATGGTGGCTGCATTACCACAAGAATTGAAGTGGCGAATTATCCTTGTGCCAGAAACACTTGAAGTTGCTAAGTATTACCAAGCAGCAGATATTTTTGTTTGTACTTCTCGCATTGAATGTTTTCCCAGGGTAACTCTAGAGGCAATGGCTTATGGTTTACCAATTGTGACTACTCCTGTATTTGGTATTAAAGAGCAAGTACAAAATACAGTCAACGGAATTTTTTATACACCCGGTTCTGCTGATGAATTGAAAAATGCTATTTTATCTCTTTTGGAAAATGACGCTTTAAGAAAACGTCTTGCTGAAAATTCACGTTATGTCTCAGATAGTTTAATTACCTTAGAAGAGATGGTAGAAAACTATGGGAAAATTTTCCGTGAAGCTTATTTCACAAATAACTGTTAACCTCCTATACTTGAACATCAAAATAATAATAAAAAATCCAAGTTTAAAATAAATTGGTGCAGTAAGTACTAAAATTATTTTTAATAATGGAACAATACAACATCTAGAAGTGATAATTATCAATAGCATTTGAATTAAAGATTATCAGCACTGATGTATTTGGGATTTCAGGAATAATCAATGATCGGAGTGAAGGTTATTTAGTACAGCCAGGGGATGCCAAAGCCGTAACTGCTGCAATTCATAAATGCATAATTCTGCCAGATTATTAGGTCGTAGCTCAAGTATATAGAAAAACAAACTAACCTAGTCTAAAAACCATTAGATATCTACAAATAATGAAATATTGACCATAAATGTACAAGGCTTGATATTGTTTTTGAGAGATATCGAAGATATCTATGAAAATTATCCCCGCGTTCCCCTTAAAATGATATTTTTAGAAAAGTTGTACCTGGAGTTATGTCAAAATAAATTCAACTTAAATGCAGGATATAGAAAAAATTGGTGTTGTTTTAGCAACTTATAATCCTCATCTCGAATATTTTCAAAAACAGATTCAGTCTATTCAAAATCAGACTTGGCGCAATTGGGTTTGTCACATTGTTGATGACTGCTCCCAACCTGAATATCAGACTGCGATCCAAAAAATTGTTGGCAATGATTCACGGTTCATTTTTCATTTTCATAGCGATAATCTTAAGCATTATTACAATTTTGAACGCGGTTTACAATACTGTATTCAAGACCCCACAATTACAGCGATTAGCTTCTCAGATCAAGATGATATTTGGATTCCAAAAAAGCTAGAAGTATTGCTAAAAACTTTACGTTCTGAACAAGTGCTCTTAGTTCATTCTGATTTGGAACTAATAAACAGTAATGACCAAACTATTAATCATTCCACTTGGGATTTTGAAGGACGTAATCCTGAAAAAGCGACAGTGGAATTATTACTGCTTCGCAACGTTGTAACCGGATGTTCTTTGTTATTTTGCACTTCTCTGACACCCTATATTCTACCCTTTCCCCAACAAAATGAAATTGCTTGGCATCACGATTGGTGGGTAGCATTGGTTGCAATTCAAAAAGGTAAAATTGGTCATATTCGGCAATCATTAGTCCGCTATAGGCTCCATAGTTCAAATACAGTAGGAGCAATGGAAAATGCTGGAAATTTTTATACTGAACTTATGCTCTTGTTTAGGAAAAAATCTCGAATTACAGGTAAAAGCTATTTAGTTCATTGTAACTTGAGTAAAGCCTTTCAGGCTAGATTTTACCAACAATTAGAATCAACCTGGTCTAATCCTTTTGACGATCAGCAATTAGATTTTGGTTGGGCTATTCTTAAGCTTTGTTACCAAAGTTTAAAAACAGGATATCGTTCTGAAGGCATAGCACTACGAATTTTGATTTTTAAAATTTTATTCGATACTCAAGGAGTTAAAAATTATATCTTTAAGGTGTTCCCCATATTTAAAGTGGCTAAGAGCAATATCGAAAACAAATGAACGATCAATTAACTATCTCAGTATCGATTATTATAGTTAACTATAATGGAAAACAGATCCTACCAGATTGCTTAAACTCTATACAAAAATTTATTGATATACCTAACTATGAAATCATTTTTGTAGACAATGCTTCTAGCGATAGTAGCGTTGAATTAGTAGCAGTAAATTACCCCAAAATTCACTTAATTAAACAGATAGAAAATCGTGGCTTTGGAGCAGGAAATAATGTTGGTGCAAAGCTTGCTAGTGGAGAATTCTTGTTTTTATTAAATACTGATACTGTACTTACGACTAATATTTTACCCCATCTAATTGAGTTGATGCAAGCAGATCCACAAGTAGGAATTATTGGGCCAAAATTGCTAAATCCAGATGGTAGTTTACAAATTTCTGTTTCGCCAGCATTAGGAATAAAAGGTGAATATCAAGCTCGTAAGATGCATCGAGATTATCAAAATATCTCTCACCAAGATTTAATTGAGCAGAAATTTCAAGAAATTCAAGAAGTCGATATTGTTGTAGGGGCTGCTTTTTTTATTCGCTCAAGTTTATTTTATGAATTAGGTGGATTTGACGAAAATTTTTTCATGTATTTTGAAGAATCAGATTTATGCCAAAGAGCGCAGCATCAAGGATATAAAATTATCTACACTCCTCATGTATCTTTGATTCATTTGAAAGGATACTCAATTCAAAAGGCTGCAAACATAATGAGTATAGAATATAGGCGTAGCCAGATTTATTATTATCAAAAGCATCGCCCTTGGTGGGAACAACTTTTATTACGTATATATCTATTTTATAAATTTTTTGCTGAATTTATAACTACAAATAATCCTAACAGTCGGAAAATTCTGGTTTTGTTATTTACTTTTAAAAAATCTGTTGTTAAAGGATATTTATCTAATTAATATAAATGATTTTATTATGCCTATTTTAGCAAATTTATCTTTCGCTCCAAGGAAACCGACAGGTTGGTTAAGTTATAGTCTGAATTTATTTAAAGAGCTAAAAAATTTAGATATTGAGGTTTTAAGTCCAATTGAAATTTGTGGGATTAAATGTTATCCGTCGCCACAAGATGTAACGACGGATTTTGGTATTAAAGGGCATTTAAAGCGTCTGCTATGGACGCAATTTCAACTGCCAAATCTTTATCGGCAGATGAAGTCTACATTACTATTTTCTCCTATCCCAGAGGCTCCTCTATTTTCTTCCTGTTCTTATGTTGTTACTGTTCACGATTTAATTCCTTTAAGATTTCCAGAATGGTTTTCCATAACACAACGGCTTTATTGCAGCTATTATATTCGTGCTGTAATAAGACAATCAAAGCACGTTATTTGTGATTCGATCGCAACATCTGAAGATTTAAGTAAATTTTTAGATGTTCCCGAAGGCAAAATAACTGTGATTCCACTAGCGTATGACAGGGAAAAGTTTCATTTTTTGAATTTACCAACGCAAAATTATTTCCTTTATTTAGGAAGGCATAATCCTCACAAAAATCCTGAACGTTTAATTACCGCCTTTGCCGCACTACCAAACAGCAAAGACTATGAACTGTGGTTAGCAGGGCCAAGCGATCGCCGTTATACCCCAACTTTAAAAGCGCAAGTTGAGCAATTAGGTATAACTCATCAGGTGAAGTTCCTAGATTATATTCCTGACAGCGAATTGCCAAAAATCATCAATGAA
>NZ_DASQZC010000638.1:0-13672 GCF_035638895.1 Nostoc sp.
AGCAACGGGGCAGAAAATATGTTCTACACTATCGATTTGGCTGATTGAGGAGCAAACAGCACCAGCATCTGAGTTTTGAGCATTAGCTTTTACTAAGTATAAATCGAGATTATTCAAACCGCGATCGCGGAAATTTTCGCCTACGTCATATTGCTGGTTTTTATTTTTATCGTTGAGTTCTACCAATCGATCCCAACTCAGAGTAACAGCAACAAAACTCCCCTGTTTTAACGGTTTTGCTAATATATAGTCAACAGACGTTCCAGCATTGACTGTGCGATAATCCCAACCAATGGCAGGTACAGTTGTTGATGGCTGCCATTGACCACTACTAAGTTGCTGATAAGCGCGAAATACATTTAAATGACCCGCTCCCATTTGGGCATCCAAGGGAATTTTTGAATCTTTATAAGCATCAGAATCCAGCCAGCTTTGATTTTTTTTATCAATTAGTGTCCGGCTCATTCCCAACAGCGAGCCATCACCGCTATCTTGGATTTTGTCTGCTGAATTCAGCAATACAGCTTTCATTACTTGATGATGGCGAGCATCAATGCTCCAGTGTGGTTGTTTTGTCCGTATCTGTCTATCAGCAAATTCTTGCAACAGAGCAACACTAGCCGTAACTTGAGGCGCTGCAAAACTAGTACCTGTAACCTTGTTCACTTTGCCATCTGGATTGAGCAAAGGAATATTATTTCCAGGAGCAACTAAACCGATAGCACGACGGTCATCAAGATTAAATTCCTTTCCAGCTAGCCTTCCGCTCACTCCTTGATTAGCACCCGCCAGATTAGCCACATCTACTTTGTTAAAAACTCCTCCTCGGCGAGATGAAAAAGCCACATTTATTCCGTTAAAATTATCTGTAGGAATAGGAATACCGCCCTTACCTTGATTGCCTGCGATCGCATACAAAACATCATGAACGCGAGTAGACCAGTCAACACATAAAGTTAGTAAAGCATTGCCGTCTAAAGTAGCCTCTGGTCTAGGATCGCGGGTCAGAGGTTCACCAAAGCTAAAGTTAATCGCCCGGACATCGCCACCATTTTGTAAGGCTAGGTGCTGGGCTGATAAGCACTCTTCTGGCTGACCCATATTTTTAGTAGAACCCACCGCAGACGAATACAGTCGTGCTCCTGGAGCAACTCCCGGCAAAGCTTTGTCTTGACTCACCATCATCCCAGCAACATTGTAAGCGTGGGGGTCAACACCACTATTTGATTTAGCTGGGCCATTGCGTAAGAACACCGCAGCTAAAGAAATGGCGCGATTTTTAGACACCGCCTTATCCCACCCAAACATTCCAGGCCGACCAATTTCCACTTGACCAATAGCAATCTTGCGACCGATTAAATTATAAGGAGCTTGGTGTAGCCTCAGAGCGTCAATGCCATTAGTTCCTAGAGCAAATTCTAAAGCTGAAGCAATTACAGGCGCACTCAGACAAGAAGCACTTAATCCCCAAATTATCCAGGTTAGTTTTTTAGCCATTAGCCATTAGCCATTAGTCATTCAATTTTAGATTTTAAATTTTGGATTTGGGATTGAAGGAAAAATCCCAAATCCAAAATGAAATGAGCAGAGTTAGGAGTTATTATTCTCCCTACTCCCAAAAAATCCGGGATCAAAATTATGAGTCTTGCTCAATGTTTTGTTACAATGCTTACAGACGAGGACGCTTAAAAACCCACTAGCCATGACCCAAAACCTATCTCAAAAACCCATTGTCATTTCTCCATCTATCCTATCAGCCGATTTTAGTCGTCTGGGTGATGAAATTCGCGCCGTAGACGCGGCTGGAGCCGATTGGATTCATGTTGATGTCATGGACGGTCGTTTTGTACCTAATATTACGATAGGCCCTCTGATTGTGGAGGCGATTCGTCCGGTTACGACCAAGACACTGGATGTCCACTTAATGATTGTGGAGCCAGAAAAGTATGTAGAAGGATTTGCTAAAGCAGGTGCCGATATTATCTCTGTACACTGCGAGCATAATGCTTCTCCCCACCTGCACCGCACCTTGGGGCAAATTAAAGAGCTTGGTAAGAAAGCTGGAGTTGTACTTAATCCTGGTAGCCCTCTAGAGCTAATTGAACACGTTCTAGATTTGTGCGATTTAGTACTGATTATGAGCGTCAACCCTGGTTTTGGTGGTCAAAGCTTTATCCCTGGTGTATTACCCAAAATCCGCAAGCTGCGTCAAATGTGTGATGAACGCGGTCTTGACCCTTGGATTGAAGTGGATGGAGGACTCAAGGCAAATAATACCTGGCAAGTTTTAGAAGCGGGAGCTAATGCAATTGTCGCCGGTTCAGCTGTATTTAACGCTAAAGATTATGCTGAGGCTATTACATCGATTCGCAACAGCAAGCGTCCTACCCCAGAATTAGCCAAGGTTTAATTCATTTTTGGATTTACCATTCTCTACAAAAAGTAGGGTGGGCAAATTGCTCACCTTACTTTTATTTAGACATAAAAAACTGGAAGCTATTCAAGTTTTGAACTTCCAGTAGTTGCTATATAAATTGAAAATTTAGAAACCAGAGATAATCCAGGTTGGGAGGACTAGGATTACAATAGTCGAAAGAGAAGCGTAGAGACCTACTAGTTTTACCAACCACGACAACGATTTTTTACCGTAACTTTTCTGTTTCCGTTCCTATTATTGGTGTTAAGCGTTTGCTTTATTTAACTAAAGCAACACCAACCACAGGATAGAAAGTTTTATTAGCATTACTCCCATCGTCTGCAGTCGATGAAAGCTGTGTAAAATTTGGATTGGGGGAATCCACCTCCCCAAATTCTCTTTGCTGAGACTTCCTCAGAAAAAGAACCACCAGTAGCAACGGTTGTATCGTTGGTCTTGGTATAGGAGTTATTTACTCCATCAAATGCTGACTACTTTTGTAATAAGTTTGATTGATTTCATAGTCAGAACTAATCATTGATTTTATTTATTAAAATTAATCTGTTTGCCGTTAATCACCTCTATTTTGGTTTAAGTTGTAGTTGTTATTAGTTTACCAATATCCTTAGTATATATTTGCCATTTTGGCACATTTCTGCAAAAAAATAATCACTGCTATATAGAACCTACCATGCTAAAAATTTTAAATTAGCATAGTAGGCTCTCAGACACTCAATCAACTCTAGGGCAGAATCTGTGGATTCCAAATTGTTTTTAATTCACTCCACAGCGTTTCAAGGAAATATCTTGGCTGCCTTCTGGTTTTTGCTTTCCAACTACCTCAAGATAAGCAGGTCTTGAATCTTTCAGCATTTTTAGATTTTCACTTTGCTGTTGTTTTGTTCTATTGGTTTGAGAATTTTCTTTGAGCAAGCGATTGTAGGTACGGTACGGAATGTAATGGAGAGGATTATACCCAGCAAACCGTAGCATTAAAACACATGCCCAGGAGTACTTTCCAGCAATAATTGCTTCAACTACTTTGTCAAGTTGTTGAGCTTTGACTGTTGTATCTAAGTTACTACTAATACCAGCAATGTCTTGATTCATCATAGTGTTTAGTTATCTTGGATGAAGTAAGCTAGTTAAATTTCTGCGATTGTTAGTGTTTCAATTGAGGGTTACAAACTGCACTAACCTTTTGTAGGTGTTGAATCGCTTTCAGGTAATTATCAGCAATTTGGCAGTGTTGGATGTTGACGAAGGATAAAAATCTATCAATCAACAGACGCGTACATAATTTTCCTAAACTCTGATTGGCTCTCGTAGCTTTGAATGATAAAGATACAGGCTGAAACTTCTCTGCTGTTTAAGCTTTACCTTGGTGCTATTGAGCATTTTAGTAATTTTGGCTGATAACTCCCCTAGTAAACTAGTTTTGGCAAGAGCTAGCTCGTAGTAAGGATACAAATGATATAGATTCATTCCTGAACTGTCCCCTTGGCTTGAGGTTTCGACTGCATTTGACCTGATGATTTTTTTCATGAACTAACGTTTGATTAAAAACAATCAAGTTTTTAATCAAGTTTGTTAGCTGCTCAGTCCTAACTATCCAGATTCCCTCCGATTAATTGAGGAAACTGTACTTATAGCTTGTTAGTAAGTGAAAGGTAAAATTTTATCTTTTGTCTTCTCATCTAACTGGTAGGACAAAAGTCTCGGCGTAGCTCTTGGTAGATACAGTTTTGTCCTCTGAAACTTTCTCAACTCCTAGTTCAATAAACTTTCTCTGTTAAAACGCCTGTATTTCTTACTACTGCTTAATTAAGCATTTTCCGGCAAGTTTCCATATTTTTTTGAGTAGTGTGAAAAATTTATTTATCTTTGAGCTTTAACAATGCCATTCGTATTTATACTATTTTTTTTCGTTAATGTCATCTACTACTTTAGTAGATTTTAAGCTAAATTTACTGAATGTATTTAGATACGTACTTGCGTCTTGTGCAGCTTTTAATTTTGTCCTCCTTTGCTAATTCATGAGGGGTGTGACCCCCCATACAATCTCAATTTAAACCATTTATTATTGTCGAGTCGCTAGAAAATATTACCACTAACTACGATGTAAAACAACTTCTAAAAACAAGAAAGTTTAAATATTAAAAAACGTTCGTATCTATAACATTGGACATATTTTGTTAATAAGTCCAATTAGAAAATTATATTTCTTGTAAATCAAGAAATACAGCTTAAGCTTATCTAAATGAAATCATTGTAAACTGATCGTGAATTGTTTCATGATTATCAGTTAGTAATGATAAACAGTCTAGTTTAAAAAAATCCTGGTTAGTGGGAATAAAGATAGTTAATTCTAATTATATATAAACACTTGAAATCAAGCAAAACACCTATACCAAGATGCTTTTCATAAAAAATATTTAGCAGATTAAGTAGATAGTATATTAGAGGAATTAGTGAAGAGATAAAGTTAACTGATACATAAGGTTGTTAAATTTATTCAGCAGCACATTTTCTAGAAATCATATTTTTTTCAAAAAAAAGTAGTCTTATAGCGTGTGTTAATAGAGCGTAACGAACCCTATGTGGATTTCAAAAATAAAATTGGAATTCTATATGTGTCTTAATCTTTAAAAGTTTTATAAAATTGAGATTGCGGATGCTGTGCTAGTTAGGCTAAATACTAGTAAAAACTAGCAATTTTTCTGAATTCGCAAGCTCAACAAGAATACCTCGGTCTAAAACAAAGATATAGTCGGCATAGAGCAGCCTTGAATTCTCAATGCTTCAACTCTTACCATTACTGAAATTTTCCTTCGCTTCCGGAAACACTTGGAAAATATAGTCACAAGTTTAGACTCTGCTTTCTAAGATAAAGACCAATATGCTTGGGTTAAGGTTAAAACTCTTTGTCAAAGTCAATTTTTTTAACTAACCGCAGAGGCGCAGAGAAGCCAGTGCGTTGGGCGGGTTCCCCGACTTGTTCGCTCCTAGCGTTCCCGCAGGGTAGCAACTGGCGCGACACAGAGAGAATGAGAAAATGCTTAACCCAAGCGTATTGCGATAAAAGCTTGTTCTAGATTGGCTTTCACGTTGAGTTGACACGCATGATAGCTGTGCGCCTCTACGTTATTGCATCAAGACGAGAACCGCTTTGATGGTAAATTAATTAATAACTAAGTAAATGCCCCAAATTGCCATTGCTCGTAAGTAAGTGCTAGCGCGGAAAGTACCAGCTGCGGTGATAGCTTCAGGGGTGCGAAATTGCAGACCATTGTCATAAATTTGCTGCACCACAGCTTGCGTCAACTTAAACGCTTCATCTTTCATTCCCATTTGCACAAGAAAAGCTGCCAGTCCAAAGTTTATCCCTGTCCAGACTTCTAGGGGATGAGTAGCTTTGGGGTTTTCTGGTGAACCGTCAGGACGAACACCATTAGCAGCACCAAACTCACCATTGCAGAATTTCAAAAAGCACGCGTCATAAACAGTTTTTAGGGCAGAGAGAGCGCGATCGCTCGGTACAATATCTGGTAAGTCCAGTAGACGAGCATAAAATTGTCCGCACAATTGATCTGCCATCACCACATCGGAACCACTTTCACTATCAAGTTTGTAATATTGCCCATTCCAGAGTTTTTCTTGGTAAATAGGAAGAGATTGTTGTAACCAAGTTTCATAAGTGGACTTTTGAACCGCCAAGTCGGCAAGGTCGCCAAGGTTGTGAGTTAATAAGATATCGCTAATTGCGATCGCAGCCTCTAGTGCCGCTAACCATAACCCACCACAGTAGGCACTGACACCCTGTAACCGCCAATCATCAAAGGTTTGGTCAGGCGCACCAGAATTTTCGGGAATCCCATCGCCATCAATGTCAAAAGTTTTCAGGTAGTCGAGGGTTTGAACGATCGCATCCCAGCAATCTGCTAAGAATTCTACATCATCAGCACCCGTGAGCAGAAAATCACGGTATACTTGCAAAACAAAATCACTACCCAAATCTTTCCACAAATTGCAGTCTTGATAGCTGGTGTAGTTGGTTTTCTCCCAAACGTGTTCATTGGGTGCGCCTAAATCGTGGGGTGTTGCACCTGCAACTTTGCGAACTGCAATCGGGCTTTCTGCCTTAATTGTCATGTAATAGCCAATTATCCGGGGTGTATCATCACCTTGAGGAATCGCCCGTGCAAATGCCCTGATTACCGACTTTTCTAGTTCTGGAAACAGCATCAGCAGAGCAAAAGAGCCGTATAATCGCACATCAAGACTTTCATACCAACGGTAATCTAAGCACTCTAGCACCGCAAACTGACCGATAGGGTCAAGTTCTGATGCTGCACTCCAGAGAGTACCGCCGCTAGTGAGGTCATAAAGCTCATTAAATAGAGCCATTTTAAACCAGTTGGGTAAATCTTCGCGGTCGAGAATCGGTTTTTGCCAAGTTTGAATTTGCGATCGCCAAGTTTGATATTCTTGTAGGGCAGTAGATGCGATCGCCCAAGCGTTGTTTCCGCTTTTACCAAAAAAGTCTGTATATCTGCGATAATAGTTGACTCCGGCGGCAAATTCTGTGATCGGCAAATCCCAAGCGAGAACAAAGGGGATTTCGAGAGTTTCACCCGGTTGGAGAGTAAAACGGAGTGCGATTGCAGCCCCTAATTGTGCATTCTCTGTTGCTGTCGTATCTAGATAATTAGGCAAAGAACCATCTTTAGCAAAGCTTTGCCACACCTCATCGCCCGTACCATCAGGATTCCATCGGGTGTGGTGAAATACTTCCACTTGGGGATGCTTTAGCGTCCCAATACACCAAGTTCCGTCACCTTCTTGCAAAGCATCACTAACAAGCCGACCTAAAACACAACCAAACTGTTGTGTATTTTCAACTATTCGGTTATAGTTTCCTTGACTTTCGCCCCAGCGCGGTTGGTATTCGTAAACTGGACTACCATCATCGCGCACCCGCACTTCGGGAGATTTTAGAGCGTTTGTAAACCAGCCCACCATATTTTGCCAAGTGAGCATAATACTGAGAGTAATGGGTGTATCTGTGGGGTTGTGGGCATTCCAGAGGAATATTGCTACAGGGTAGCTAGTTTCTTGGTAATTGCCTGCCCAGACTGGGGAAAACTGTTCACAAGTCAACTGTGCTTGAAAAATATTTTCATACACAAACCAGCTACGTGGGTATAGCGCATGATAATTACCTGTTTCCTTTGTCGTGGGATTTGCCGGATACCATTGCCAAGCTTTGAGAATGCCATCATCGGGCGCTTGCGTAGATAAAGCGTAGGCTTGGGAAAATGTGCTATTGGACTCAAACACACTGAATTGACAAGCGGGAACGTTTTTGAAGGTATGTTCACCGCCATCGATGTGCCACAGATTAAAATCTCCCCGTGAAGAACGACCGATGCAACCTGCACCAAAGCCGCCCAAAGGCATACCATGCCAAGGGCCATCATCAATATTACTTGCGTAGCGGACGGTATAAGGTTTGTCCCAGCCTAAGCCGATGGGACGGCTCCAACTGCAAGAGGGAATTTTCACAGAGAGTTGATTTGTCATCGCTTAATGTTACATTGTGCAGTTACGTCAATGAAGACTAGCGCGATGTGTGATTTTTCTCAAGGGGCACAACGATGCAAGGACACGGCATTGCATTGGTGTCAACTTATTCGATACTCCGAATCAGTGGTGAGAGGATATCAAGTCTAGTTTTGTCGAAGGCTTAAAAAACAAGATGCTCTAAAGAAACAGGCGCACGGAGGTAAGCGAGTAAACTATATATTATGAATATTCCACCTTTACTTAACACAATTATTCGGCAACAGCCTTACCCGCTTTTATTTGCCATCATCAGTGGTTCCCACTTATATGGTTTCCCGTCACCTGATTCTGATTATGACTTGCGTGGTGTGCATATTTTACCAGTTAGAGAAGTGGTGGGATTAGAGACTGGGAATGAAACTATTGAAGTTTCAAAAGTTCGAGAATCTTTAGAAATTGATTTAGTAACTCATGATGTCAAAAAATTCTTTTTGATGCTACTTAAAAAAAATGGTTACGTATTAGAACAACTGTATTCACCTTTAATATTAACCACTTCACCCGAACATGAAGAATTAAAATTTATTGCTAAGAATTGCGTTACTCGTCACCATAGTTATCACTACCTTGGGTTTGCTGCAACACAATGGAAACTTTTTAATCAAGAACAGACCTATCGAATCAAGGCATTACTATATGTTTATCGGGTTCTATTAACGGGAATTCATCTAATGCAAACAGGGGTACTTGAAGCTAATTTAATTAGGCTGAATGAGGTGTTTAATTTACCATACATTCCTGATTTAATTGCCCAAAAGTTAGCAGGTACAGAAAAGTCTATTTTGTCAGATATTAATCTAGCTTTTCATCAAATAGAATATGAATGTCTGCGTAATAAATTGCAGGAGGTATATGAATGTAGCCCATTACCTGAAGTGCCTTCAGCGAATCCAGCTTTGCATAATTTGTTGGTACGTCTGAGAATGAGTAGTTATGAATTATGAGTTTTTATTTCTTGCTCACAATTTTTTTAAAGCACAACTTGGGTTATTTTTAATTCTGTGTTTGAATTGGTATTATGATTATAAACTCTGTGCCTTCATCTAATTCAGAGATTACTTCTATTTTACCTTTGTGTTTATCAATTATCTGGTAACAAACACTTAAACCTAATCCAGTACCTTTACCCACTGGCTTAGTTGTGAAAAAAGGGTCAAATAGTTTTTTTATAATTTCTGGTAAAATTCCAGAACCGTTATCTTTGATACCTACTTTAATATAAATATCATTTATCTTTAATGTATCTATAATAATGTGTTTATTCTTAGTTGAATCAGCTTTTTGGTCTAGCAGAGCATCTATAGCATTGCTCAAAATATTCATAAATACTTGGTTTAGTTGTGCTGGATAACACTCAACTAAAGGTAAATCTCCATACTTTTTAATTACTTCAATTTCTGGCTGAAGCCTGTGATTTAGAATTAACAGAGTATTATCAATTCCTTCATGAATATCCACCTCTTTCATCTCAGCTTCATCTAATCGAGAAAAGTTCCGCAAAGACAGTACAATTTCCCGGATGCGTTCAGCGCCCGTTTTCATAGAAGAAAGTAGGATTGGCAAATCTTTATTAATAAAATTTAAATCAATTTCTTCAATTTTTTCTTCTATTAACCATATAGGCTCTGGATACTCTTGCTGATATAAACTCACTAAACTAAATAAATCTTGAGTATAGTCACTGACACATTGAATATTACCATAAATAAAATTAACAGGATTATTAATTTCATGAGCTATACCTGCTACCATCTGCCCAAGAGAAGACATTTTTTCTGTTTGAATTAATTGCCCTTGAGCTTCTTTTAAGTCTTGCAGGGTTTTTTGAAGTTCTTGGGTTCGTTCTTCTACCCGTTGCTCTAAACATTGGCGAGCTAGTTCTAGTTCTTGGGTTCGTTCTTCTACCCGTTGCTCTAAACATTGGCGAGCTAGTTCTAATTCTTGGGTGTAATCTCCCACCCATTCCACTAATTGATTCAGGGAAGTAGCTAATGTTCCTACTTCATCCTTGCTTGTGACATTAGCTCTAAGTTGAAAATTTGATTCTTGAGTAATCTTTTTAGCAACATTAGTAACTATTTGTAAAGGACGCGCAATTAATCTACTGGTATATAGTGCTAGTATCGCTGCGATCGCAGTTGATAACAGCATACTTCCAATAATAACTTTGATCCGCAGTTTTTGGGCACTATCAAAACTAACATTTGCTTGTTTTTCTTGAATTTCAGCGTATCCTATAATCCTGATTAACTCATCTGAAAGTTTTTCAAATTCTACAGAAATATTAACTTGTTTTTTTAAAAAAAATAGTAACTCTTGCTGCTCAAATTTAGTTTCTTTGGGTGAAAATTGATTTTGTTCAATCTTTAGCCAAAAATCCTTTACTATTTTAGTATAGACTTTTGTGTGTTTTTTATAATTTTTCAATAAAATAAATAAATCTGTATTATCTATTTTTGAATTATGAGCATGACTATTTATAAATGTTTCTATTTCAGATAGCTGTCGATCAACTTGACTCATTTCATCTAGAAATTTGTTTTTTTCAAACTCTAGCCAAATAGAATTTTCTAAAACAGTAACTAACCTCTGTGGATGTAATCTGACTCTAGTTATTGTATTTTCTAAATCTTTTAACAGAGATTGTTGCTGATAAGATAAATTTAACTGCTGTTGAGCAAGTGTTTCATAGCGGTATGAAACTAACAAACCACTTGTTGTACCTATAAAAGTAATACTAACTGCCAGAGTATAGCCATAACTAATCTTTTTAGCGATATTCCAGCTATCACTTAAGTGAATAAGCGAGAGAAAAAATCCTTTTAAATATTTTTTCGTATCAGCTATCATTCATTTATCTACTATCTATTATAAAAAATTACCTTGTCCCATTTTTTGATAAACTTCACGAATCATATTATAATCAGCATCATTTGCCAGAATTATTTTGCCTCCTTTATACTTTTGGTTTGCTTTAGCAGTCAGCAAACTTTGCATTAGTTTATCTTGATGCTCAATCATGCGCGATCGCATATCTGCTATGAAATTAGATGCTAACTGGTTACTAGCAACAATTACATCACTAGGAAGTAATGGCCCTTTAAATATTACAGAAAAATCTTTTTCAAGTAAGCCTTCAGATTCCAGAATATTTTTGTATCTGTCAGATGCAATTGCCCAAGCATCTACCTCACCTCTTTTTAAAGCTTGTGCTCCCTTATCATCTAACATGACAATTTTGAAGTCAGTTTTTGGATCTAATCCAGCATCTATCAGTAGCTTTGTGGGAGCAAGATGACCAGAAGTTGAGCCAACTTTTCGCATGGCAATTGTTTTGCCTTTCAGTTGAGATAACAATTTAATTTTGCTATCTGCACGAACTACCATAATAGAATGGTAGTTGCTGCGCTCGATGGCAATTATTGGAATAGCTTTTGCCCTAGCATTCAAGATTAAGTATTCTGAAGGCCCCGCAAATACAATATCCACTTCCCTAGATAAAAGTGCTGGTGCTGCTGCTGTGGGATTTTCTACAGGAAAAAACTCAATTTTTACATCTAATATGTCTTCTAATGTGGTACGGAAAAGTCCATAATCTCGTTGTAAATTTTCCATGCCAGCAATATCCGTCACTGCAAATTTTAGATTTTTCGGTGCAGTTATTGCTTGTTGACCTGAGCTATTATTATTAGAATTTACTCCTGTTGTGCAACCAGCAGCAAACAGTAGCGAATACCAAAGCAAGTTTCGCCTTTTCATAAGTTTAAATGATATTACAAATGTAAAGCTTTTAACAATTATTTAGGAATTTACTTATGCAGTCTATTGTTTTTTTGTATTTGTGGCTTCTGTAAAATTACGGAAATAAATTTCATGAAGTTTAGAAATAATATCTATTAGAAAATATTTTTGTTGTTTTATTATTGCTTTTTAGACTTGTTTTACATAAAAAGGAGGAATTTAGCATCAAAAAATAGAGTTAGGAATTAAGAGTTTTGAATTCATTCACTTAAAACTCTTAACTCCTGACCTGTTTAAAACTTTAAATTCCAAGCGGCAAAAGCTAAAGTACCCCAACCTGCAAGAAAGGCTGCGCCGCCTACTGGTGCGATCGCTCCTAAAGATTTAATACCGGTTAAGCTAAGGGCGTACAAGCTTCCTGAGAAAATAGCAATGCCAATGATAAATAGCCATCCACTAGCTACGAGAGTGGGTTGAGGAAATTCGGTGCGACTAATTAATATCGCTACGAGAAAAAGTGCCAGAGCATGATACATTTGGTAACGAGCGCCAGTTTCAAAAATTTCTAGCGATCGCTCACTAATTTTTTCCCGCAAGGCATGGGAAGCAAAAGCACCAGCAGCAACTGATAAACCGCCTAAAATAGCAGCTACGCTTAAAAAAATCTGCGTCATTAGACCTAGCCGTAAGTTAATTATTAGTCATTGGTCATTAGTCATTAGTTAATAACAAAGGACAAATGACAATTAGACATCAAAATGATATGATACGGCCCCTTCTTCGTTCACCTTAAAGTTTGCATTGAAGTCTTTAGCTTTTTCATCTAAATATTGCCTAGCATGGGCTGCGGGTAATTGTGACTGCATGGCAAAGCCTAATACAGTTATGCGCCCATGATTTTCTTGTAGCATTTTATAAAAAATCGATTGCAGGCGATCGCTAACTTGTTGATTAAGCGCCTTTTTCTCCTGTCGGCTTTGACGGTATAATCCCAATGCTAACCATGTACCCAGTGTTAGGGTAGGAATGCCAAAAATTAGACGTTCTACCGTAGTATCATCAATTACAGGGATATTTGTTTCTGAGAACTCAATCGAACCATCCCAAGCTAAGGGTAGCGTGATTGATTTTTCCATAGTCGTTTTATTAAATACCTCTGCTGCTGATAGAGTTACAAACATAAATCCCATTGTCAGTAGCCAAGCTGCGGCAAATTTTTCAGCAGTTTTCATAGTTCCACTTCAGATTTACACTTTGCTAGCGATTTTAACCTGACTTTCGGAAAGGTTCCAATATATCAATCTACTCCTGACGATAGGTTTGTCAGCGCTTCTTCTATCTTCTTGAGTCTTTTATTTAATACCATCTAGGCGCTTACGGTTCCCCGACTGTTTATTTGTCACGGAGGAAAGCGATCGGATTAAATGTAAACAATAGAGGATAAATTTTGCCTGTATTACTTAAATAAGGGTGTGCGATCGCTATAATAATTGTTCCTGCTCCCAATCAGAGCGGTCGCTGTACTAGAATACTTACCAGTGTTAAGCCTACAGATTTTCAAATCGCAGCAGAGGTATAATATTTATCTTGCTGCGATTCTAAATTTAGTTGCGTGTAGCTTCAAGTAGGCGGGAAAAATAGAAACGAGTCTTCGTCATCGCTTTTCGTTGCAATGAAAAGCCATTACTTTCCAAAATTTTCACCACATCAGCCTCACGATGCAAATATGCACGAGTCGCTTTACTTGGTCCGGGAAAGAAACTGCCAATTTTCTTGAGTATACTCAGGGCGCAAGTCTTAGGTGCAAAACTGAGAATTATCCGCGACTGTGCCAAAGAACAGAGATGAGAAATCATCTCATCCGCTTTTTCTTGGGGGTAGTGGATGAGA
>NZ_DASQZC010000639.1:0-1918 GCF_035638895.1 Nostoc sp.
AGTAAGTAGGAATATTGGCTGCGTAGGCAAGAAATTTTGATGTGTGAAACAGCAAATGCTCAATTTCAAGCGTAAGCGATATCTCCTACTTAGCCTGCTGGTTGCAGTGGCGATAGTAGTTAGCAGTGTACAAATAGTTACGGCCCAGCTTGCTACTAGCCGTGTTGGTGATCTACCTGAAGGTGGAGCATTACTACCCACAGGTCAAGTGATTACACCCGCAGCTGCCCCAGGCTCGACGTTTGCACGTTTGGCAACTGGTTTGCGTCCAGATGGTAATGCTGATGCTGCCGAAGCTGTAACCACAGCCCTCAGCCCCGATGGTAAAACTTTACTGGTGCTTACCAGTGGGTATAACAAAAACTTCAGGAGTCAAAATGGTGCTGATCTCACTTATCCTGTCTTAGACCCATTAACTGGCAAGCCAAGTGCTACGAGAACTTCAAAAGCTGAATGGGTTTTTGTCTTTGATGTCAGTAACGGTAAGTTGGTTAAGCAGCAGCAAATTAACATTCCCAATACATATAATGGCCTAGCTTGGGCAAAAGACGGCACACGCTTTTATGTATCAGGTGGCATTGACGATCGCGTTTATGCTTATGCCTCCAATGGCAGCCAATACTTGCCAGATGCTCCTTTCATTTTACTAAATCACAATTCCGACTCAACTGCGCCCTTCCCAGACTACGATGGTGGTTTGTTGAAGAACACACAAGCTAAAACTGTGACAACAGGAGCAGTTGTAGCAGGTCTTGATGTCAGCAAAGATGGCAAAACTTTAGTGGCTGCCAATTTTGAGAACGACTCAATATCAATTGTTGATACTACTAACCGTAAAGTACTTAGAGAAATTAAGTTCTTTAGACCAGGCGATCGCATAGCAACAGGAGAATTTCCTTTTGATGTAGCCATCAAAAGTGCAGAAAACGGTGCGGCAGCCAAAGTCTTCGTTACCAGCCAGCGTGATAACGAAGTGGTTGCTGTTAGCATTTCTTCCGGGCAAATTACCCGTATACCTGTAGGTGACCAACCAAACAAAGTAACGCTTTCAAACGATCAAAAGCGACTATATGTAGCTAACGGTAATAGTGATTCGGTTTCAGTCATTGACACAAATACCAATAACGTTGTCCAAACTATCAATCTGTCTCGACCTAGCGATAAGTACAAAGGAGCAAATCCCAACTCTGTGGCTCTGAGTCCAGATGAACGTCAGCTTTACGTGACTCTAGGCTATGAGAACGCTGTTGCTGTTGTGGACTTGCAATCTGGTCGGGTAATTGGACGTATCCCAACTGGCTGGTATCCCAATTCTGTCAGCGTTAGTAAAGATGGTCAAAACCTATACGTTGTCAATGCCAAAAGCAATTCTGGCCCCAACCCTTCAAATGGCGAAACAACACCAGCCGGACTAGCACGCAACACCACTTTTAGAAATGAGTATACCTGGGCTTTAGAAAAAGCTGGAATCTCAGTTATTCCAATTCCCAAAGGTGGCACTTTAGCTACGCTTTCCGAACAGGTAGACAGAAACAACGGTTTCTACAATCGCCGTCCTGACCGGACGATGAGATTTTTACAGGATAAAATTAAGCACGTTATCTACGTAGTTAAAGAAAATCGTACCTACGATCAGGTACTCGGCGATTTACCTGTTGGCAACGGCGACCCAGCATTAACTTTATTCCCACAACCAATTTCACCCAACCATCACAAGTTAGCCCTTGACTTTGTGACTTTTGATAACTTCTATGATTCTGGTGAATCAAGCGGTGTGGGCTGGAACTGGTCTACTTATGCAAGGACAACTGATTACACTGAAAAAACTCAATCAGTACTTTATGGCAACGCTGAGTTTAACGGTTTGACCTACGACTACGAAGGTACTAACCGTAACATCAACCTTGTCCTACCGCAA
>NZ_DASQZC010000640.1:0-12582 GCF_035638895.1 Nostoc sp.
GAATACTACCAATTGGTAAGGGCCACCGTTGTACAACCACTCATCTAAAGATGCTGCTTCCCAAATTGGGTAGAAGTGCAAGCCGATGGCGTTGGAGGAAGGTACTACTGCACCAGAGATGATGTTGTTTCCGTAGATTAAGGAACCTGCAACTGGTTCACGGATGCCATCAATGTCTACTGGAGGTGCAGCGATGAAGGCGATTACGAAGCAAGCGGTAGCGGCTAGCAGGGTGGGGATCATTACTACGCCGAACCAACCGATGTAGATACGGTTGTTGGTGCTGGTGATCCACTCACAGAATCTATCCCATACGTTGGCGCTTGAGCGCTGTTGTAAGGTTGTTGTCATGGTTTTATAAGTGCGGTTAGTTATTTTATAATCAGGCTGGTTTGTCTTTGCCTGTGAAACTACTTTACAATGCTTTACAAAATTTAATCAAGTTTTATTACTTCAGTAAACCTAATATACGTTATTAGCTTTGCTTATTTAAAGGTAAGAAGTGGGTAGATGTAGCCCAGCACCCTTGGGTTCTGTTACCCATGCACACCATTACATATATATAGGACTAATATTTGTTTGATTTCTGAAAAAGCTCGGTACAGATCGAAAAGCCTAATTCCTTATTCCCTACTCCCTACTCCCCACTCCCCGCCCACGTAGATAATTTCAAAAATCAAATACGATTCCTATATATAGGAAAATTCCTTTACGAATGAAGAACCTCCTTTACAAACTTTAAAAGCAAGGGCAATGTCTACGACGGATTGCGCTTACGCTCTCCAGTTCTCTTAGAGAATTTATGCACATAGGACTTACGCGCCTATTCCAGAGGATTGTTACGAAAAAGCCTGGCCACTCGCGTAACCAAGCTCTTAGCTATCTCGATCAATCAAGGGAGGTAGAGTTGTCTTATCACAATCTATTAATTCATAGGTTGTTCCAAATTAACTCTACAACTGAGTAACAGCGCTGCATAAATTTTTAGATTGCCTCAGTTAAATATATATCTGTTCAAGTTTGTCCTGAACTTTGTTCTCGATTTATTTTTTCAGTTCTTGCGCTCAATTAGCTCACCCGAATGGGTGACGAATAAACCAACCGCTTAGGTAACCTGAGCGCAGGAAGCTGAGACTGATAAAAAATAAGACTCTATTACTCAATAACACTATTTGCACTTTACTGTAACTAAGGATAACCCTATGAAATTCTCCACCTTGATTGATTCTGTACTCATTGTTGGTTCAATTGCTTTATTACCTGGAATCGGTGGCGCTCAAATAACTACTAATAATAGTGGCGAACCTATAGCTATCAACTCTAATAATTTACTCACTCATTTTACGAACGTCAGCTACCTCAAACCCTTTGATGCTGCATTTCTAGCTTATCAAGGTAACTTGAAAGCACAAGGTATTCCTAGTGGTAGTGCTTTCGTTTCTCAATACCGAACAGGAAGCCTGACTGCACTAGATGTGGTTAAGGCTGCTGTCAACGCTAAAAAGTTACCAGCACAAGCTTTGAATGATATAGGTTACTTAAATGCCGTCGAGTCGCAGCTGACCTCATTAGGTAACACTAATAATTTATCTTACTAGTACAGCGTTGCAGAGGTTCATAAGGGATTTATAAAATGCTTTACACACAAAGGAGGAAAAGCTGCTGTCTTCCCCTAATCGCCATCTTATTACCAAAAATTACTTTAACCCCTCCAACCTTGGAGGGGTTTTTAGTTGGTGCTACGCTTGCTCTAGGGTTGCTCTCCAACGCACCTTTTTATATTTGACGCCGCCCCTCGCCCGGCTTTGCACAGTGCGTTCAAGCCTATCGTTTACTTCTAGAATGCTTGTGTAGCAATACTTTTAGCTAGAATGGCTTTGCTGTCACGAACCATTAGATTACCCTGTGCGTAGGCCTAGCCCGTTGAAAACATCGCTTCTACAGTCGCATACCATATCACACGGCTGAAAAAAATGGTCGGGTAATAAATTATTTACTGTTCTATCAAATTAACGTTGTTAAGTTACTCAGCAGGTGTAGTTTTCACCTCCAGGCTGTGTTAGATATTGTGACGCTAAATAGGAGTATAGATACGTTGCTAAAGCTTTCTCCAGAATCTCCTCTATTTATTGTATTAATTATTATTAGTTTTCTAGTAGTAACTTTGTCAACTTGGTTATCATCTAAACCATTCGCTTTAAAACCATTTGGGCTTAATGATATTATCCAGCTACTTACCTTACAATTATTTATTTCTTTGCTATTGGAGCGTTCTTTAGAAGTTTTTATAACTACTTGGCGGGGAGCATTCGTTGAACAATTAGATATTAGTATTCAGCAAAAAAAGGCTCTACTGTCGGAAAAAATAAGACTTATGGAAGTACAACAAAACCAATTCTCTTCTTTAGAATCTAATCAAATCAGTGGACTCCCACCTGAAGGAATGAGTTTAGAGCAACAAATCATCCAAAACTTTACACAAAACCAACAAGAACCGTTAAAAATATTCAAGCCACAAATTGATGATATAAATGAAAAAGAGCGCCAGAAAACAGCATATAAATCTGATACACGAATAATTGCTCTATGGACATCCCTTTTATTTGGTCTTTTAATGAGTGCAATAGGTATTCGTTCAATCGAGCCACTTATAGTTATTGATTTAGATAATTCAATACAAGTAATTATTTTCCGTTGTTTAGATGCATTGCTGACAGGAGGTTTAATTGCAGGAGGTAGTGAGGGAATTCATAAGCTGATAAAAGTTTTTATCGACTTTATGGAAGCTACTTCTAAACAAATCAAAAACCAGGGATTATCTTGATTAAACGAAGTATTTTTCTATCAAATATTATGAAAACTTCAGTAATCTCTATTCTAAATATATAGTGTCATCTGTCCATTGATAATCTTTAATATCTACAAAAAATTTGTTTAAGTTGCTTAATGAATTTGCTTCTGTTAAAACTCTAATTCCTTCATTTTCTAACTTATTTTTTTGTTGGTTCACATAATTTATCAAATGGCCTTTAGAATCTAATATTCTATGTACTGGATAATCAGCAGCCGAGGTTTTTTTCAAATATGTAGGAATAGCTCTTAAATAACTATTATCTACTCCTATACTTTTGATGATCTGTTTATATGTAACTACTTTCCCAGTTGGAATTTTGATGATAAAATTTAGGAATCGTTGATATGGATTTTCAGATAATGCTGAAAATTTATTAGGTTGAACCTGAAAATTACTACCAACCTGGATTTTACCTGATTTAATAACTACGCCTAAAATTCCTCTTTTACCTTGGATGCTCTTTAATGATTCTACCAAGTGGGCTATTTGCTTACACGGTTCGCAGTAAAAAGTGAGGCGAATTGCGGCACCACTTTCAAAGGTTAGCAGAGAACCAGGGATAAAATTATTAAATTCTATACCTGTAACCACAATATTTTCTCGTAATTCTCCTGGTTTAATTGATAAATCTAAAATATCTTCATACTTAACAATTAAAACTTGCCTTGGACTTATAGGATCGGCGTTAATATCTTCTTCTATACCATGACCTACTTTTAAATTTAATGTTTTAAGCTCTACCATCGCAGAACCTGGTTTTGCCTTGGTGAAAAGATGTGTTATTGAGAGAGCCATATTTTTTCGGCGGCGCGATCAATTTAAGGTTTAGCAGTTGAAGTCAGGTAAATCATAAGATTTACTAAGAATGAATAAACTTCCATCTCCTCCACGTCCAATTCTTAAGGTTTCATCTAAGTAAGTAATATCTAGTGTCGCAGGTCTGCTAGTAGGATTATTCGCTGGGACAACCTTAAATGGGTTGAGTTTAGGGGTATTAATGCCAACAATGTTCTCAATCGATAGGTAGCGTTTGTCAAAATAAACGTTAATACGTTTGTTCGCTAGAGGCTCTAAATCTTCTTTGGCTGGCTCAAAGCTAGCTGTCACTTTGACATATCCTGATACTAGCCCCAGAGAATGTTTCACTTTAGCTAGATTGAAAAACAATTTATTTGCAACATCAATCACTTGATAAACTTTACCTAGGTTTAATCCTAATGGGAGAGAAGTTAAAGTACGGATTTCTTTCGCAGTAGAGTATTGCAGTTGCCAAGCTCCTTCCAACAAATAAGTAGCGTAGAGAAGAGGATTGGGATTGGGATTGACACTCTCTAATTCTGTCGTCAATTGTTCTATTTGTTCGACTAAGGTTTTGTCTAGCTGCAAATCAGTAATGGGAGAGCCATCGCTATTGGTTTGAATCTTTTCAAGCGTGGCTTGTAATTTCTCCTTAATTAAAAGTTGATTGTTCAATGGTTGTGAATTTTCCTTTAGATATCCTATTAATTTAATTCAACTTTTATGCGGGAATTGCATAAAAGTTGAAATATGTCCTTAATTCAAGCATTAGATGATTAATACCAATTTTGGATTCTAGGTTCAATCGTCAAACCCTCAACTGAGTTACCGCAATATTGCCGGAAAAACATACATCCACATCGCTACCAGAAGTGCGATCGCGTTTACCATATTCGCCTACATAATAAAAATTATCGCCTTCAATTCGATAGTTTACAGGCAAAGGTCTGGTACAGGGTTGGCAAAACACCATATTCGGCTCTGGTTCTCCTGGTTGCAGATGCGGCAAGTTCACATTCCAAAAGCTTCCCGGTTCTAGAGGACGCTGGAGTAAGTCCGTTAAAACTTCAACTGTGAATTTGGCGGACATATCCCAATCAAAATTCTGCTTGGCTTTGCGATATTGAGAAATGGCAATTCCAGGAATACCGTGCATTGCGGCTTCTCGCACAGCAGCCACTGTGCCAGAAATGTAGGAATCGACTCC
This sequence comes from Nostoc sp., assembly GCF_035638895.1. Classification (GTDB taxonomy): domain Bacteria; phylum Cyanobacteriota; class Cyanobacteriia; order Cyanobacteriales; family Nostocaceae; genus Nostoc. Next base: position 4,860 of record NZ_DASQZC010000640.1, read on the forward strand.
CAAGTTGCCCCCAGCGTTGATACCTGAAAGCACAAATTTGACATCTGCGGGAATTTGTGTTATGGCAATTCTCACACAATCGGCGGGAGTGCCTGCGATCGCATACTCAGTCTCAGAGCGTCGCTGGAGGTTGATGGCACGAGTGGTGGTAACTTGATGTCCACAGCCAGACTGATGATCAGCAGGAGCAGCGATAATAGTATTTTTGCCGTTTACAGCTTTGAGCAGCGCTCGGATACCAGGGGCATCAATGCCGTCGTCGTTAGTTAAAATTATGGTCATGTACATATTATATTGATATAAATTTAGCGAAAATATCCGAAAAATGCAGATATAAACGCATCTATGGGTACAGCAGCAAAAGCTACTTGCAGATATGAAAAAATATGCTTACTGCCAAAAATCTTGATTATACGATATCATTTCTAGATGGTTTGCAAATTCCGCCCTATGTTTTTGGCTTAATCCCCAAAATGGGCGGAATTTCTTGTCAATTTAATTCTTGCAACCACCCTCAGAACAAGTTTGTGCAATCAAAAAGTCCCGTAAAATACATATCTGCTGGCAGTAGCAGAAATTTAATACTGGAGAAAAGCGGGAACTAAGTGATTTTTGCAGTGGTTCTGTAGTATTTTTGGTGCAAGTCTGTCTTAGGGATCACACGATGAAACAGCTTTTTAAACAAGTATTTAACAGTCAAAAACACCTTATCCAGCTAATTCTCCCTTTAGTGATGGTTATTTTAGCAACCTCACTGCTTGCCGCACCTGCTTTTGCCACAGGTGTGAATCAAATACCCAACCTGACAGCAGGGAATAACACCTGGGTTTTGGATCAAGGTGAAGTTATCAGCCGTCTGAATGAAGGTAAGATTAACAGCGCTTTCGAGGATTTGGCAAAGCAAACAGGTAAGGAAGTTAGAATTATTACTGTTCGCCGCCTTGACTACGGGGAAACACCGGAAAGCTTCACTAAAGAACTGTTTGAAAAATGGTTTCCTACAAAAGAAGCCCAAGCTAATGAAACCTTATTGGTTATTGATACGGTTACTAATGGTACTGCCATTATTACTGGGGATCAGGTCAAGCCTTTGCTTACTGACTCTATTGCCGAGAGTGTAGCTACTGAAACAGTCAGTGTGCCGTTACGCAATGGTAACAAATACAATCAGGCATTTCTAGATGCAAGCGATCGCCTTGTCGCTGTCCTCTCTGGCAAAGCTGATCCAGGGCCACCCCAAATAGCTAACAATGTACAGGTAGAAGGAACCTTCAAGAAAGCAGGCGAAACTGACCAAGGTAACGCTACTGCTTGGGTAGTAGGATTGTTAATTGCCGCCACCGTTATCCCAATGGCGACTTACTATATCTATCAGATAAATCAGCCATCATCTGATGGGTAATGGGAGAGTTGTTCAATTTTAGATTTTTCCTTCAATCCAAAATTAAAAATCTAAAATTGGTTTAATCTTGAACATACTCTTGCTCTGTGACTAAAGCTACCTCAGCCCGAACAAATTCTCGACCCAAATAAGCTGCATGATTTAATTGAGTTACAGGAGAGGGCTGAGTTTCCTCAAATATTTTCACGCAAAGTTCTTTGGCCGTCCTCCCGCTAAAAAGCGTCGTATGACTTCGTTCTACCTTTCCTCGTGCAGGAATTACCTTCCCCGTTTCGGGATCGATAGCTAAACCGCGATCGTCAATCACATTTGTAAAATGCTTGGTATAAATTAATCCGGCATTTCGATCCAAGTAAATAATGAAATATCCACCTGGATCAAGGTCAATATGACGCTGGGAAAGTTTATCATCAATTGCAACTAAATTTTCAACCATCAAATCCATAAGCATTTTAAAAAGAAATTTCTTTCTTGAGGGTTTTTTCACTCTATATCAAGTGTAATTCGTCGTTCACCCTCTGCCTTGGCAAACTTTTAAGAATCTCGGTTACTAAATGGCAACTCTGCATTAATTTCCTCAATCTGCTGCTGTTCGAGTTGATTCACTTCCTTAATATAGGGACGTAAAATTTGCCCTAAACGATTATTGTAAAAGCGGTGCAGACTGTGATTGGGCATAGCCGGGAAACCACGGCGTTTTTTGTGGCGTCCACCCGCGCCAGGATCAAAAAGTTGGATATTGTTAGCGATCGCCCACTCAATCGGCGCATAATAGCAAGCATCAAAATGTAAGCAATCTATTTCTTGAAAACTCCCCCAATAGCGTCCATAGAGTTTGTCACCTTTAAATAAACAAAAAGACATTCCTAAAGGATGAGAGTTATCTTCCTCGCTATATGCAGCAAAAAACAAGACTCGATGGCGATAATCGGCGTGTAACTGCTCAAAAAACCTCCGTGTGAGATACTTGCTACCCCACCAGCCAAACTTATCACAGGTATCAGCATAGAATTGGTGCATCAAGGGAAACAAAGACTGAGGGATTTCATCACCAGTTAGAGGTTGTAATCGTAAACCGGCTTTTTCCACAGCTTTGCGTTCCCGCTTGATGTTGCGGCGCTGATTAGCGTTGAAAAGTTTCAAGTAGTCATCAAAAGTTTTAAACCCAGTATTTTCCCACACATAGCTGTGGTGCAGCCAAGTTGTAAAACCATGCCGTTCCAGCATCGGACGCCATTGGGGATCGACATAGAGAAAATGGCACCCAGAAATTCGATTTTTGGCGCAAAAAGTGTCAATTTCATGCACCATGAGCGCGGTGATTTCGTCCTCATCTTCTCCTGGGGCAATTAAGAAGCGATAGCCTTCGGCAGGAGTAAATGGTGTCATTCCCAGCAATTTTGGGTAATATTGGACTCCGATGCGATCGGCTAACTCTGCCCATTGGTGATCGAAAACAAATTCACCAGAACTATGTCCTTTGAGATAAAGTGGCGCAGCAGCAATCAGCGTTCTATCTCGCCACAATGTCAAGTGATTAGGCAACCAACCAGTTTTAGCTGTAGCACTATGGGAGGTTTCAATATTGTTTAGCCACTCCCATTCTAAAAACGGTGTTTTGAGTGGCATTGCCAAAGCATTCCAGGCATTTTGGGGTACTTCAGCAATTTTGTTCGTCCAAACGACAGAATAGCGAGGCTTAAGTTGTTCCACTTTTTAGGGACTGGGGGCTGAGGACTGGGGACTGGGGACTGGGGAGTAGGAGGATAAGGAGAATACCCATATCCGCTGCCCAACACCCAGTACCCAATCCCTTATTTAGCGTAATCTAATCTGCTGATCGTTGCAGGCGATAGTGCAAAAACACTTCTTGCTCAACTGTATGAACTTCTAAAAGTTGCAGTTTGGGAGCTAAATCGGGTAAAAATCCTTTCCCATCTACAGGAGTGGGTGCGGTATTACCACCTAAAATCAACGGACAGACAGTCAGCCATAATTCATCAATTAAATCTAATCCCAGCAAGGACGCGACTAATTCACCTCCACCCAAAACCGCCAAGCGTGTTATATGTAAAGTGGCTAGATACTTTAAAGCTGCGGAAATATCTATTTCTCGCGTTGGTGTTTCAAAAACCAGAATTTGCTCAAATTCTGGAGGGCATTCCTTTGCTCTGGTTCCCATTGAGTGAAGCGTCCTTAAACGTCCTTTCCATGAAACTGCCCCTGCTGTTGTTGTGAGTAGCCAGCGTCTAACTGGTTGCTTAAAAAACTTAATTTCCGGATTGAGGTTTGCAGAGTGTGTAGTCACTATATAAACTGGCTGCGGAGGCTTCCCTTCTTGCGCTCGAAGTTGCACTAGAGTTGGATCTGATATAGTAAGTGTTGTTCCGTAAGCCCGCAGAGTGCCAGCACCGAATAAAACCGCATCACAGGCAGCGATTTGTTTTTCTAAGTGTGCTTTATCAACCCTTGAGCCAAACCGAGCAGGCGATCGCCTAAAATCTCCTATTTTACCATCTGCACTCATTGCTAAAACAACTGTAGTGTGAGGACGATGTTGCAACATTAAATTGATTTGATAGTTTGAATATTTTCTTTGCTAGTGTATAGATTCCCAAAAAAAATCCATGCCTGCAACCTACTCTTTTATAATTTCACCACTGTATTTATATGCAACACAAACAGTTTCTCAATCTAGCATATATGAGTTTTGGTATACCACGTTTCTTTTTGAATCATAGCAATTTGTTAATTTTAAACATTGAAAATAAAATTCTGATTATTTAATAAAATGTCTCATCTAGCTCATCTAATTACATATCTTTGCTGTTGTGGTTTGCAGATGCAAAGTGAGACACTCGATGACTAATCACCGCCAATCATCTTTTCGTCGAATTTTAGTAACGAGAATACTGCTTCTGTTCGTTCCAGTTTTACTTATAGGCGAGATTGTTGCCTTGAATAAGGCACGCTCTAGCATATTGGGAATTGCACGTCAAAATTTAACAGAAAGCGCTATCAGTAAAGGGGAGAGAATTGGAGATGCGATCGCTATTTTAAAAGCTAATTTGCTGAGTGTAAGTAAAACAACGGTTATTCCGTCGGCGCCTATACAAAAGCAAGAAATTCTCACGCAGTTAAAGCAACAACTTCCAGCCAGTATTGAATGCATCCAATTAACGAATCTGTTAAGCCAGAAAATAGTTGCTAGTAGCTGTGGGGATCAAGTAATTGGAGAATTGACATTACCTTTACCTAGCGACGGAATTGATGTCAAAGCAATCTTTCCGCCAAAAGCAGGAATAACTGGAAAAAGAAACACACAAAATCAATTGCAAGTAGTGTTATCTGCACCAGTCTTCGATAGCCGAAAAAATTTAGTTTACAGCTTAAGTATTCAGTCTGCATTGTACCAACAAACCAGAAATCCGCCGGGATCGCTCACAGGCACTATGGTAGTGATTGCTGAAGATGGCACAATTTTGGCACACCCATTCACAGACTGGGTGGGAACTAATATTAATCAGCACCCAAATGCTCCCCAACTTAAGAGCATAATTAAAAATGCGCTCGCGGGGCAAAACAATTCGATAAATTTGTCTTTTACACAGGGAAACGAATTAGTAGCTGGCTATACGGCTATTGCAAATCCACTTACCCAACAGCAGCAAAAATGGATAATCTTAGCTGTTACTAGTGTCGATAATGCACTTTTTGGTTTAGAGGAAATCAAACTCATTCTCATCGTTTTGACAGTTGGTTTGATTGGTGCAAGTTTGTTAGCATCCCTATATCTAGCTCCTTATTTAGCACGTCCTGTAGAAGAATTGCGAGACTACGCTCTAAATATTCACTCTCACCACGCCGCACAACCAGTTCCGCACAATTTTCAAATCCGGGAATTCAATCAACTGGCCCAAGCATTAGATCAAATGGTAGAACGGCTCAAAGCTGGATCGGAAGAACTGGAAATAGCTTGGAAAGAAGCAAAAAATGCTAACCAGATTAAAAGCCAGTTTTTGGCTACGACTTCCCATGAATTGAGAAACCCATTACATACTATTATTAACTGCATTCGCCTGGTTGAAGATGGTTTATGTGATAGCCGGGAAGAAGAAATGGAGTTTCTCAAACGTGCTGATGAAACAACGCTTCATTTGTTAAATATTATTAATGATTTACTTGACATTTCTAAAATCGAAGCAGGGAAGCTTTCTGTAGTCACCACACCTCTTGATCTCCGACAAATATTGTTAGAGGTGATTAATTTACAATCAGTTAATGTTCAACAAAAAGGCTTGCAATTGAAATGCGAGTTAGATCCTCAAGCAATACCAATTAAGGCAGACGCAGCAAAACTGAAGCAAGTACTGATTAATGTTATCGGCAACGCCACTAAGTTTACCGACACAGGAAGCATCACCATTGCTACAGAAATTCAACGTAGTAATGGTAAATCTCAAGTGGTGGTAATAGTTAAAGATACAGGTATAGGGATTGATCCCACTCAACAGCACAAACTATTTCGCCCCTTTGTGATGGTGAATGGCACAACCAGCCGCCAGTTTGAAGGGACTGGACTGGGACTAGCAATTTCACGAAACTTAATCGAACTCATGGGAGGCAGTATTACTCTTGAGAGTACCGGACTTCATCAAGGTACGACACTGAAGATTACCTTACCCTTGATTGATATTTCGCTGTTACCTGTTGCTAAGAAAGAAGAAAATGTAGGGGATCTTGGATTTTCCTCTGTGAATGATGCGGCAAAAGCAAGCCAATACTCTAACCTACAGCAGTCTGGGGAAAGTCCATCTTTGGGAAGCAAAAAATCTGTTAAAACATTTGTAGAAAAAGAAAAGTCGATGAAATTCCAGGTGTTACTTGGGAACGAGACTTACGAGATTAGTCTTTCGCCGCAGCAAACTCTCTTGGTAAGTCTTCCAAAAACAGAAGTTTATGCAAATGGCACTTCTGAAAGGTAATACCATTTTGGATTAGCGAGAGTATGAGCGCTGGCTGGTGTTATAGAATTGTCTTTCGGCAATATTAGGGCTTTTTCGTAGGCAACAACTGCTGCATCTAATTTCTTCTGTCTTTGAAAAATGTAGCCAAGAACTCCATTAATGAAGTACAATGGGCGGTTATTTTCAGGGGAAAATTAGATTTGAGAGCAGTTGTTTAGAAAAACAGGTTTGCCGCCTTGCTCAAGAGATACTGTTAGAGCAGCAAGAATTTCTACTAAATGTGTGCCTACCCAACCAGACGAAACCTCTGAGGGAGTATTGTTGAGAACAGAGACAACAAAGGTAGAGCAAACTCGCTCCAATGGTTCCCCTGGCTCTAATTCCAGCACCACCTGCTTTTGATTTACTGGAATAAATTGATTCCCCTGCTGTTTCAACTCACCATGTAGTAGGGTGAGAGGTGATGATTGCGACATTTCATCAAAAATCAAACTACCAAGGCTGCCCACAATTCCCAGCCGTCGCTGCTTATCGGGATTCAGCCAGCACAAGTGAATATAAGCTTGAAAGCCATCTGGATATGTCAGTGTTAGCCATACTAAGTCAGCCAAACCTTGAGATGGTGAGTGGGAAGAGACGCGATTAATCGCGTCTGTACTAGGGAGTGGTAAGTGGGTCATTTCCCTACTCCCTACTCCCCACTCCCTACTCCCCTCTCCCTGTAGCCACACCGTACCCGTAGCTTGTACTTTCACAGGGATCTGACCTAGCCAAGCGTTAAAGATAGCAATATCATGAATAGCTAAGTCCCATAGCGCATCAACATCTTGCCGGACAGGCCCCAAATGGGTGCGCGTCGCGTAACCATAGCGTAAATCACCTAATTTACCCGCTTGTACTACAGTTTTTCCTCGCTCAACTGCTGGGTGAAATAAATAAGTGTGGTCAACCATGAGTATTAAATGATGCTGCTCTGCCAAATGGCAAAGTTCCCGACATTCTGCTGGGTTGAGAGTTAGGGGTTTTTCAGCTAAAACATGATATCCCTGTTGGAGAGCGTCTTTAATTAAAGCATAGTGGGTGGTAGCTGGAGTTGCGATCGCCACCCCTGTCAACCCTGGAACTTTCTTTAGATCCTCCCACTGGGTTGTTAAGACTACATTATTATCTAAGTTAAACTGCTGTTTTATCGCCGCTAATCGTTCTGGATGGGGGTCTACTACAGCAACTACATCTACTTGGGGATGTGCTAAGAAATTCCGCAGCAAATGCACTCCCCAACGCCCAACTCCGATGACAGCAATTTTAATTTGGTTTGTCATTAGTCATTAGTCATTAGTCATTAGTCATTAGT
>NZ_DASQZC010000641.1:0-6519 GCF_035638895.1 Nostoc sp.
AATTAGTTGGCGGAGGATTCTTCGTTTCTTTGGTGTACAAAGCAACTGTATATTGGTCGTAGCCAAATTCGTGAGGCAAACTCATGTGATCGTCAAACTGAATGCCATCTGCATCATATTGGGTAACAGTTTCTAGCACTAGATTAGTGATAAACTGTTGCACTTTTGGATGGAACGGATTGAGCCACATAACCTCACCAGCCGCACTAATCGAAGTTTGGCTACCATCCCGTTTTTGTGTGAACCAATCAGGATAATTCATTGCCAATTCCGACGTTGGGGGAGCCATGAAACCAAATTCAAACCAGGGAATGACTAGCAATCCTTTGCGATGACCTTGGTTAATTAGGTCTGCAAGAATATCATGTCCATCTGAACCTTTGTAGACAAAAGGTTGAATACCTGCACGTTGTGCGATCGCACTAGGATACATCACATAGCCAGAATTCCACACCACAGGATAGATTGTGTTGAAGTTCAGCCGTCGTAATTGACTTACGGCATCCTGCACTTTGTCTCGATTTTTGAGGGTATTAAAATCATTAGTGGTCATCCAAACCCCGCGAATTTCCTGACGGGGTATCTGTGCGATGGCAGGAGTGAAACTGTCCACCAATAATACAGTAATAAAGGATATTAAAACGAGAATCGGAAAAAGAGACTTGAGTAGTCGTCGCCAATTCTGAACAATAAAGGGTGATTTCATAGATTTGAATGATGCATTAGCTACCCACACACGCCATTGTTCGTTTTTACGATTGAATCTACTAACCATTAGTCTACAAGTATTTATGCTTAGTATTGAATTGATGAGTTGGTAGTTGTTCGTTCCCTGCTTATGGAACTTTTGCACCAGAAAAATTAAAGCAGACCTAGCAAAGTTATAAGTTGCTTGACGCAGCAAATAGCCATTAGTGCCCAATTTGGAATGGGGCATTGGGGACAAGTTAAAATTTTCTCCCCCTGCCTCCCCTACTCCCTCTGCCCCCTGCCCCCGATCTTCTCACTCCCCCACACCCACCTGTGTCACAATAGAAAACTGTAATAAGAAAAATATTGTTAAGGTAATTTAGTGAGTCCAACTGCTCAATCCACGGCAAGTGCGCGTCGCGTGGTCTTTCCTTTTACGGCAATTGTGGGCCAGGAAGAAATGAAACTGGCGCTCCTATTGAACGTGATTGACCCCAAAATTGGTGGTGTAATGATCATGGGCGATCGCGGCACCGGGAAATCCACAACTATCCGAGCGCTGGCGGATCTGCTGCCAGAAATTTCTGTGGTTGCCAATGACCCCTTCAGTAGTGATCCTAGCGATCCCGACTTGATGAGCGATGAAGTCCGCCAACTGTTAGAACAAGGGGCGGAAATTCCTGTAGCTCATAAAAAAGTCCAAATGGTAGACCTGCCGCTAGGAGCTACAGAAGACCGAGTTTGTGGCACAATCGACATTGAGAAAGCTTTATCTGAAGGTGTCAAAGCCTTTGAACCGGGACTGCTGGCAAAGGCTAACCGAGGCATTCTTTATGTGGATGAAGTCAACTTACTAGATGACCACCTCGTAGACGTGCTACTAGATTCCGCCGCGAGTGGATGGAACACTGTAGAACGAGAAGGTATTTCTATCCGTCACCCAGCGCGTTTCGTTCTTGTGGGTTCTGGAAACCCGGAAGAAGGCGAACTACGCCCCCAACTGCTTGATCGCTTTGGGATGCACGCAGAAATTCACACCGTAAAAGAACCAGCCTTGCGGGTGCAAATCGTGGAACAACGGGCGGATTTTGACCAAAATCCTCCAGTCTTTCTCGAAAACTACAAACCCCAGCAAGAAGCACTGCAAGAGCAAATTGTCAATGCTCAACAGCTTTTGCCAGAAGTGAAAATTGACTATGAACTACGGGTGAAAATTTCTGAAGTCTGCTCAGAACTGGATGTAGATGGTTTGCGGGGTGACATTGTTAGTAACCGCGCCGCCAAAGCCTTAACAGCTTATGAAGGACGTACTGAAGTTACAGTTGATGATATCCACCGCGTAATTACGCTATGCTTGCGTCACAGGCTGCGGAAAGACCCCTTAGAATCGATTGATTCTGGCTACAAAGTCGCCAAAGTTTTTAGCCGCGTCTTTGGCATTGAACTACCAGAAAGTGATATTGCACAAAAAAACGGCACAGGTCAAAAATTAGGGGCTAGGGGTTAAAAGTTAAGAGTGAGGAGTTAGGAGTGAGGAGTTTTGAATAGAAAGCTGCTTCATAACTCACAACTTTAATTCCTCACTCAAGACTGAGTATATAACTCACAACTCCTAACTCAAGATTCAGCACTAACTATACAACTCATAACTCCTCACTTCCTATGAGATTTTGGTCTTTTTGGTTTAACAGCTTTGTTCTATCTAGCCAATACAACCCGCCCAGATTTGTAGAATTACTGATGCTCTTATTAGCGATCGCTATGCTGGGAATAGCCAGTATTTTACCCGATAGACCCTATTTAATCTTAGGCTTGAGCTTAGTAGTTGGGGCATCTATTTCTATCTTAGTGCGGGAAGCGATCGCGCCCTCACCCCAGACGCGAATTACCCAACTAACAGCATCGTTATTGCTCATCATCAGCCTCTATGGCTTTGCTGATTTAATGTATGCTCTTTAATGGGGAGTGGGGAGTGGGGAATAGGGAATAGCGAAGAAACTTAATCAACAATGTCTCATGCCCAATGCCCAACAACTTACCAATTTTGCATTTCTACCAATTCCATACACAAATCATTAATTTGCTCTAAATCAGGTTTGTGAGGTAGGGTAGATTGTTCGTAAACAATTTCCATTTCGGCGACTAAATCTTCTGCCTTTTTCATCACCTCTTCATAAGAATACTCACCTTTTAAAATAGCTTTTAAATCCTCAAAATCACCAGCTATTCTCCTATCTACAATCACTTCACCTCGCCGCAATATTTCTACTCCACTGCGTAGCAATCTAATGCAGTGCATCCCATGTTTGAGGTCAAAACCCGATTTTCTTTCCATTTCTGCCCTAGCCGGATTTCTATTTTCCTGCCAAGATAAGTAAGCTTTCCATTCTCTTAAAGCTATTTGATAACTTTGGCTTTTTTGAAGTAGGCGGATAAAATCTTTACGGCTGTTGGTTAACTTTTGGGTATATTCTAAAGTTTCATCTGGCAATGTGTATTGTTTCAACAGGCCTTTAAAATCAATATCTGCCGTCAGCAATTGATATAATTGTTCCGCTTCTTCTAAAAACTCAATCCGTCCTCTGATTAAGTTATAAAGATACTCCAGAAAAGCATTTAACTCATCTTTGCTCAGGGGTGCTTCGTCTTCTATGGCGAAATCAGATGGTATAGGCTTTTTTTGCGGTGGTTTTAACAACCATTTACGATGAGTTTCCATCTTTTTGATTTGGGCAAAGGCATAACCAGTGTAAGTATGTTTTGCTTTCTTGCTCAAAAATAACTGCTTATGATTAATTAAATGCTGTCCGACTGCGCTTAAAAAAGGATAGTTACTTAACCACAGCAATTCTAAAACATTGGGATTTGCACCCGCTAATAACTGAAGGATTTTTCTTAATTCATATATAACTGTGTCTTTGTTGCCATCAACGAATGGAAATATTCCTGGCTCATCCCAACCAGTATCTTTTTGCTCTATGTGATCAAACCCTAAGTAGTATCTTTTGGGTGCGATAAATACTCCCCGATAATCAAAGTCTGAATCAGGACGATTTAAACCATAGCCGTGGCTACCTGCTAAACCAATTAAAATAGTTCTTTGCTCAACTTCTATTCTTTTCATATCACCTGATTAAAATATAGTCATCCTAACTCACGAGTTAAGCAGGTGGGAAGTCAGTGATAAATAGTGATACAACAGAAGAGCAGAATAAAAATTCCCATACCCAATGACTAATACCAAGAGTTGCTTAGTACAACATTTCATTAATTCCTAGCGAATTCTTTGCGTACCTTTGCGCCCCTCTGCGTTTAAATTTCAACCCTCAATTTGCTACGATTTACGCAAAGCTGTACTTAGTTTAACAAAAATGCCCCTAAAGGAGATGATGCAACGATATCCCCTTAAGGAGCAAAACTTGTGAATTTAGTTCTATATTTTTGCTTTCCTAGAACAGGAATTATCTAGGATTAATGTGCCGTCTATTCCCCCATCCTGGATTAACAATGGCGGCTAAATCTTCTTCAGACAAGTTGCTGATTTCACTCTCCAGTTCTTCGACGTTGAAATCATAGCCACGCTCTTGAGCAATCTTGACGAAGGCTTCTGGATTAGCTGTTGCTTTGAGCCTTTGCTGTAGTGCTTGATCTTGTTTTACGGCTTCAAAAAGCCGGGTAGCATTTTGCTGTGTCATGACAGTTTATCTCCTGTTTTAAATATCAGGTTTCAATTTTAGTAATTTGACTCTTATGAAATCACTAAATTTTCTGAAGAACCTTACGATTTAAGAGTGTAAGTTTAATTTTAAAACAAAGAAGAAAAATGTGTAGATTCTGATAAGAAAATATAAGTTTTAGTCTAAATATTTCTGCTAATTTATAAAACTCAGTCCTAAGATGGAAGCAGTATCTAACTGAATAACATTGATTTTGAATTATCAATGCATTTTACATTTTTTGCGTGGGTGATTCAGTTATGACGATTTTTGGCAAATAAAAGCTTGACTTCACACCTGTTCATAAAATAGTATGTTAGATTGTCTGTCTAATTCCTGCTCGGATCAGGTAGACATATTACAAAAGCTGGCAAAAGCGTCTCTACGCGATATAAAAACCAGCTACCTGTACGGCACCTCAAGGACAATTCCATGACCTACGCGATTATTGAAACTGGCGGCAAACAAATACGAGTAGAGCCAGGCCGGTTTTACGATATTGAACTGCTTGCGATTGAACCAGATGAAAAAGTTACAATAGACTCCGTATTACTCGTGCAGCACGATGGCGAAGTCACCATTGGACAGCCACTAGTGACAGGTGCGACTGTAGAAGGGACTGTAATGCGACATTACAGAGGTCGTAAAGTCTTGGTATACAAGATGAAGCCCAAAAAGAAAACCCGTAAAAAGCGGGGGCATCGTCAGGAAATTACCAGACTTATGATTGACTCCATCACCCTTAATGGTGAAGTATTTGCTTTTGAAGGAGAAACGGAGAAGGAAACCCCCGTTTTATATGAGACTCCTGCCGAAGAAGTTGAAACTGCTGCTGAAGAAGTTGAAACTGCTGCTGAATAATAATTAAGAAGATACACAAGAGGAAATCATGGCTCATAAGAAAGGAACAGGTAGTACACGCAACGGTCGTGATTCTAATGCCCAACGTCTGGGTGTGAAGCGTTATGGTGGTCAAGTTGTCCGTGCAGGAAACATTCTCGTGCGTCAGCGTGGTACCAAATTCCACCCTGGTAACAATGTCGGTATTGGTAGCGATGACACTCTGTTTGCCTTAATCGACGGTGTTGTAATGTTTGAGAGAAAGGGCAAAACCCGTAAGAAGGTTAGTGTTTATTTACCCATAACTGCTGCTGAGGCAGCGCCTGCTGAGGCAGTAGCAAGTTAAAGTGTTAGGGTGGGTAATAGTGCCCACCCTAATTGCTAGTTAGCGATCGCATATCCCAGCAGTTGCTTAAAAGTCGCTTTGTTCCTCTGTTGCCTATAGATTAGTATCATAAACATCAAAGCGCAGATATTCTTCAATAACAAAATATTATTTGCCCTAAAGATAGGAAGCATCCGTCTAATTAAGTCTATGTTCCTGTAGAGGTTCTATGAGTCTGATTCTTCCCAAACACACCCTATCCCGTCGTCGGTTACTGCAAGTATCTGGACTTTCAGGGGTAGGCTTTCTTTTAGGTGGCTGTGGGACAAATTTGTTCTCAGATAATCTGCGGCAAATATCTGAGCCACTAAATCAAAGTCTTGAAGCACTCCTGCTAAGTCAAAAACCAGTACCTGAATTTCCTGTTAGTGCCATAGAACCAGACAAATTGCTGATTAATACCTTTGACTTTACGCCGCAAATTGATCCGGCGCAGTTTCGCCTGACGATTGATGGCGAGGTTAGTAACGCGATGCAATTGAGTATGGCAGATATTGAAAAACTTCCCTTGACTTCAATGGTAATTCGCCATGTGTGTGTTGAAGGCTGGGCTGCGATCGCTCAATGGGGAGGTGTGCGATTACGAGACTTGGTAGCACTGGCACAGCCGAAGTCAAACGTCCGCTATGTCTACTTTAAATCTGCTGATGGCTACTATGAAAGCTGGGATATTGCCTCTGCTGTACATCCCCAAACTCTCATGGCTTATCAAAAGAATGGACAACCTTTATCAGTTGATAATGGTGCGCCCATACGCCTAGCATCCCCAATTAAACTGGGCTACAAGCAAAGTAAGTGGGTAACTCAAATTACATTCGTCAGCAATTTGTTACCTCGTAAAGGCTATTGGGAGGATCAGGGTTATGAGTGGTTTGCAGGACTATGAGG
>NZ_DASQZC010000642.1:0-1607 GCF_035638895.1 Nostoc sp.
GAAATCCTGTAAAGAATCGCTATCACCTTGAGTTAGCGCATTGTAAATTTCAATTACTTTTTTATCCGATTTAATGGCAATATCTTTGGCTAGTTTTACAGCAGCGATGCGGATATCCGCAAGGTTAGCAGCTTTGATAAACAGGCGCTCGTTGGGGCTAATGTCACCATACTTCGGTAATTCTAATTCACCAATTTCAACATTGCCAACGGTAACTTTTTCAAATTCTTTTGGGGAAGTCTTAAAGGGGAGTCTTAACATATCAGTTATTAGTCATCAGTTGTCAGATAACTGATTCCCCATACTCACAAAAAAACGGATGCCTTGCACATCCGTCGATTTCTATTCGAGGAGACAGGAGAATAAATTTTAGATATTAACGTGTCCCATGCTAGTCATTGGACAAAAGGAATGTCAACATTTCCCCAAATGAGAAAGAAAATTTTAATCCAAGTTTGTCCAGTCACCCACTGGACAAATTACAATTGTCCAGTGGGTGACTGGACAAATTAACAATGACTGGACAAAACGAACTAATCAAAATATCTACCCTGCAAGACCGCTACAAGCTAAACTCCAGGCAGGCTGTCAGCAACCGGATCAACGGGTTGAAGATACAACCAGTAGCCCGTGGGCAAATATCACTTGAGCAATTGGAGCTACTGGACAGACTGGACAAGCATATTCGGGGTGGAGGTGCGATCACTGATTTTCCAATTCAGCCAGAAGTGCAAGTGGACAAACTAGACAAGTTGAATGTTGAGCCTGACACCAATGAGGCAATGTCTACAACAGACTATTTGCCAGCCATCAACGTTATGGCGCAACTCATAGAAAGAATGATGTCTTATACTTATGCACCACAGCAGCGATCGCCCCTAGCTATTTACGAGGATTTGGAGAAAATAGTGCAGTTTGAGTGGATACTGCCAACTTCTAAAATTAAGGAATTAACTGGAATTACCCCAAAAACTTCCAAGGGGGAAGAAGTTTTTATATTTGGTAGTTTCGCTTTTATTAGAACTGATAAGATTGGGCGCGAGACTGGCTGGAAAGTGGTGCATATTGAATTCGTAGAACAGCAACAACTACTTCAATCGTTTGCCAAACGTCGTGAACCAAAAAATTAACCCCATAGTAGATTTACTACTCGGAACTTCTGTACTCGATACAGTAAACGCTTAGGGAGATTAGACCTCTGGGTTAGGTGCGGTAACGTTCTTAATTCTAAGTCCGATCATTGAACTAAGAATCCTCAGACTTCAGGATGAGGAGTGTCAAATATTCTATCTTGCAATCGGCGAACTGCTTAACGCTGGCATCTCCTGTCCACCTATCAACTTCGCCGCCATGTGTTGGGTATCGCCCGGTAAGTGTAATGCACCAATACCCAAACTGGCTGCCAGTACAGCTTTTAGTTCAGCTTCTGGCAAATACTCAATAACGATCGCGATCGCCTCTTTCAATTGCTCAGAAATATCCTCAACTTCAACATCAATAATCTCAGCATCGACTGATTCAAGCGGCGCGGATTCCGCAACTAGTTCTTTTTTAAGAAAAGGAATCTCACCCTTGGAAGTTTTGCAAACAATCACGTCGCCGTGGTG
>NZ_DASQZC010000643.1:0-1790 GCF_035638895.1 Nostoc sp.
TCTCTACTAGGGAAAGAGGGTGAATCCGGAAAGATACTGAGAAAATATCAAAAAAGTTTTTTGAGGGATTGCCGTGTCTTCTTTTAAAGGTGAAAATCTGAGTTATGAAAAAACACTATATGCCATAGAACCATCTGTGTACATTGTGGGAGCAGGCCCTGGAGATCCTGATTTATTGACGGTGAAGGCGCAGAAACTACTGGCTGTTGCTGATGTGATTTTATTTGCTGATTCTTTAGTACCCGAACAGATTTTAGAACTTTGCCGAAAAGATGCGGAGATAATTAGAACTGCGAATCAGACTTTAGAAGAGATTTTAGCGATTATGATCGATAGAGTGCGATCGCAACATAAATCCCTAGTCCGTCTCCATTCTGGCGATCCTAGTCTCTACAGCGCCATCCACGAGCAAATGCACCTCCTCGCTGAGGCAAATATTCCTTTTGAAGTCATCCCAGGTATCAGCGCCTTTCAAGCTGCTGCTGCCAAACTCAAAGTAGAACTGACTGTCCCTGGTTTAGTCCAAACCATCATTTTGACGCGGATCAGTGGACGTACAGAAGTCCCCGTTACTGAAGAATTAGCCTCTCTGGCGGCACATCAGGCTAGTCTCTGCTTATATCTAAGTGCGCGTCACGTTGAAAATGCCCAAGCTAAACTACTCGAACATTACCCAGCCGAAACCCCCATTGCCATTTGCTTTCGCATCGGATGGCCCGATGAAAAAATCAGGGTTGTCCCCCTGAATCAAATGGCAGACTGCACTCATAAAGAAAAACTAATTCGCACTACACTTTATATAATCAGTCCAGCCCTCTCGACAGCAAAAGGGCGATCGCGTTTATATCATCCCGAACATAGTCATCTATTTCGCTCGTCTCATAACTAAATACTGGGCATGGGGCATTGGACATTGGGCATTTTGAGCTAGATGAATGAGTCTTTTAACTCCGTTAATGAGTCTTTGAGGTGGATGAACGGAGTTCTGAGGTGGATGAACGGAGTTCTGAGGTGGATGAACGGAGTTCTGAGGTGGATGAACGAGTATCTGAGGTGGATAAACGGAGTTCTGAGGTGGATGAATGAGTCTTTGAGGTGGATGAACGGAGTTCTGAGGTGGATGAACGAGTATCTGAGGTGGATGAACGGAGTTCTGAAGTGGATGAACGGAGTTCTGAGGTGGATGAATGAGTCTTTAAGCTAATGCTTGAACTTCTAACTCACCCTGCCCCTGCCCTCACTAACGATAAACTTAACAATGTGAATAAAATCCTAAATCCCAATTCGGTATTATGCCATTAATTAAAGTGCAAACTTCTGTAACTGCTCCTCCTCAAGCTGAAATTGAATCAATGCTTTTAAACCTATCAGCTAAGTTAGCAAAACATTTGGGAAAACCAGAATCTTATGTAATGACTGCTTTTGAGTCAGAAATTCCCATGACTTTTGCAGGTAATACAGACCCAGTTTGCTATATTGAAATTAAGAGCGTTGGCACAATGAAACCAGACCAAACCGCAGCAATGAGTCAGGAATTTTGCCAGCAAATTAACCAAACTTTAGGTGTGCCGAAAAATCGAATTTATATAGAGTTTGCAGACGCTAAGGGTGCGATGTGGGGCTGGAACGGCACAACTTTTGGGTAATTCCCCTCCTTCTTTGGTCAAGACTAAGTTAATCTGGCAGGTGTAGGATAGAGATCCTACATCAACTCTTGATTTTTTATGTCTGCTACGCCTCTTGTATCTCAAGTTGAGTTACACAACCAAGTAAAATCAGAATTAATTCCT
>NZ_DASQZC010000644.1:0-23954 GCF_035638895.1 Nostoc sp.
CAACAATGGTTACAATGGCACAGAACTGTGGAGAATAGACCAAAATGGCTATCCACAACAAGTACAAGACATTAATCCTGGCAGTGCCTCCTCTAATCCCCGCAACTTCACAGTTGTAAATAACATTCTCTACTTTGTCGCTACAGATAATTACAATGTCAGCCAGTTGTGGAAAATAGACCAAAACGGCTATCCAAAGGGCTTAGGTGTTCCTGGTGGTCTGTCCAATCCCAACAACTTCACAGTTCTAGGAGATAGCCTTTACTTCACAGCATCGGAGGGGATGAATGGTACAGAACTGTGGATGATGAACTCCAACACTGGCAACCCCATCAACCTCAACATTAATTACCAGAATGGTGCTTCTAATCCCAGCAATTTTACAGCCCTGGGTAATATCCTCTACTTTACTGCCAATGATGGTTACAGTGGTACAGAGTTGTGGAGAATTGTTGCCAATAACTATCCGCAACAAGTACAAGACATTAATCCTGGGATTGGCTCTTCCAATCCTCATAATCTGACAGTGATAGATAACACTCTTAACTTTAGTGCTGATGACGGTATAAATGGTACAAAAATGTGGAGAATTGATCCCAACACTGGTACTCCGAACCCTTTGAGTATTTAAGAATTTGTCTCAACGCCATTTAATTTGTTACTGTACACTAACAAGTAAAGGCATCTCTAATAAAAGTTTACGATTTTTTTGAAGTCAGCCTTGCATTTCGATTGCTTCTGTAGATATACTTGTTACAGAATCAATTAAAACAAAAAAAAAGAAAGCCAGAATTAAATAGCAACCCAAGCCGGGGACATGAGTCCCCGGCTTGTTTTTTTAAGTAAACAAAAATCCTCAATTTAATCAAATTGATCGAGGGTTGAAGCGTCATAAATACTTATGACAAATATTTATGACACTTGTCAAATCAAAAATGCTTGTTTAGTTGTAAATTCAATGGTTTCAGATGTTTTAATTCGCAACTAATTCTAGGTAAAAAGGATAAACCCCGTGCCATACAATTTACTGTAAAATGTCATAAATAAGGGGGTACAAGCGTAAATATTAATGAATAACAGGTCGTTAATTTCAGGTTGATAATTGCTGGACACCTAATTATCTAGTCATAATTGGTCTGAAGTTTATGCCACTTTTATTTGCAATTAACTGTTCTAAATTCAAAATAAATTTAAATTGGAGGTAGGCTAATGTCCAACATTTTATTGAATCCTAAAACACTTTTTGATGTTTATCAAATTTATTGTGAATTCCTCATAGCACTATATAATGGCAGTCAATATGATAAGACGGCAGGTCTTCGCACTGCATTAATTCGCTATACCCTACCTAAGTGGGGCTTCCCTTTCCCCTCACGGAATAAGCTAACATCTGAGGATATAAAGGCTGGATTGGAATTTATGAAGGGAGTGCCTATATCAGAATTAAAAAATGCACTTGACTATCAACAAGAAGTCTTTGATTCTCTTGGTAACGTTGCTAGTTCTCGAAATTATCGTTTTCATCTAAACAAGATGCTTGTTTGGTGTCATGACCAATCTTGGTGGAAAAATGCTGTCAAGACAGATGCAGACAAATATTGCCCTCCTATCCGCCTGCAAAGAGGTCGGGTTAGTGATAAAGTTCGTGTCACTAATAAGAACATGACACCTAAATGTAGCAATTTTATGTATGGGTTGAAATCTCCGGAAATTTTGCCTGAGTTACAACAAGAACTCAACAATTTTTTGAATTTTCAAACAACACTTGTTGGTAGTCGCAAACGCCAAGATGCTCCTTTACGGACTCGCAGTGCGATGGCTCATGTTAATAATAGTAAACGCTTCTTAGGATGGCTTCATCGATTTCAGGGTGTTCCTCTTGAGGAGTTAAGTTTAAAACAACTTGTGAGCGCTAGTGGTTTAACTAGAGATGGACACCGAGATGAAGATGCAATTGATGAAGTTATTGATTTGATTGATGAACATTTACAGTGGCTCAGAGAGGTTCGTGAAGCTTCAGCTAATACCGAATTAAAATGTGTCGAATCATTGGTTGCTGTAGCCAAATTTTTGTATCACAAGGAATCCAAATACCAATCTCGTGAGCAAGTGGCTAGCAAACGTGTGGGATACCGAGATATTCCCATCATTGAGGAATTACGGCGACTAGAGTGTGAAATCATGGCACGAGTCAATACCGCACCACGTTGCTCTGATGAGTCAAAAAAATGGCTTGAGTGGCCCACATATAAAGCCTGTATCGAGCGTTTGATTGAAGAATGCGCTCCGCGAGACAAAAAGGGCAAAAAACGCAGTATCCGTACTCTTGCCCAAAGTCATCAAATTGCTTTAATTTGTATGCTTTTGAGTGCTTTTCCAGACAGGTCTAGAACCATCCGAGAGTTAGAGTTGGGTAGAACTTTAGTTAATCGTGATGGGAAATGGTTTGTTGAGCATACGGCGGCGGATTTTAAAACGGGGAATTCTTTTTGTAAAAATGGGCAAAAACGAGTTGTAGAACTTCCAGAGACTCTATATCCCCTTCTGGAGGAATGGTTATCACAGTGGCGGTCGGTTTTTAATCCTAATCATCCCTATGTGTTTACCCAATTGAACGGCAAACCATTAACAGACGGCTCTCTATATCAATATTTCCGTAAACGGATATATCGTTTAACCGGACAGGCGTTTACGCCCCATCTGGTGCGCGATTCCATTGTTACGTATCTTAAACTGTCTGGGACTTCGGATCAGGTGCTGGCAGCTTTAGCAGAACTGCTGGCCCATAGTCTAAAGATGCAGGGCAAGATTTATGATCGCCGCACTCCTGAGCAAAAAGTAGCTCCAGCTTTGCAGGCGTTGCAGTCATTGCCTACGGGTACTTTACCACCACCGCCACCCTTGACTGTTAAACCTCCCAAGTGAAACCTGGGGAGGAGATGTGCTGAAAGTAGTTATCCTACAGCTAACTCTACTGTGTCTAGATTACTTTCGGCTTTCTGATTTCTGGCAAATGAATCTGCAATTAAGTGCAAGACTTCTGCTTGTTCTTCTGGCGGTGCTTGAGCAATCAGCGAGCGCAAATAAGAGAGTGAAGGATTCCCGATCTCTTAACGAAAGCATTTTGGCGTTGCTGTTTTGAACGCATCTACGAACTGACTATATCCATTAGAAGCTTCCTTGACTTGAATATTCGGGGTCAAATGAGCATCCGTGCAGAAACTTCCGCTAAGGCTGTAACCCTTTCTGTGTAAGCATTATGTCCATCAATATTTTTAGCAATTCTTAAAGTACCAATTAACCTATAGATTATTTGGTGCAGCAATTTAACACGGTACAGTAAGGGTTTGAAGACTTTAAATTTCAGAGACTTCAATTGGTACAGTTTGATTCTTGGCGATCGCAGTATTGAAAGTGGCTCATCAAGTCCTTAGCGTAACTGGCATCACCGTGGTCGGGTAGCAGGACTATATCGCTATAATCCCGCCCCCTCAAAACCGGACGTGCGCCTTACAACGCATCCGGCTCAATACCTTAAAGAAAAGTGGGTAATTTTAGTAAGTAGGTAAGTTTAGCTAACTTTCAAATCAAAATTTTCAATATTCAACTTACTTGCTGCCTTTGTTAATTCCCGTATCACCTCAGGGATAAGAAGAATTGTCTGTTTTTTAATAGTAATTTTGTAGCTAAAATTTTCTTCGCCTTCGTAATTTTTGTCTTCGTCATTTTCATCTTCTTCATTTTCGTCTGCGTCATTTATGACATAAGAAATAACTGCATAAATTTCTTCATAGTTGAGTGGTTTGCTGGTTTTTATATTCTCTATTGCTTTTTTAAAATGACGATTGTAAAATTTATTCCCAAACGTTAACTCAGCCAATATTCCCAAACGAACATCACCATCATTTTCATCGGAAATTATTACTGCAAGAGATGAATCTATTTCCTCAATTACTTTTTCAATCCCGTAACCAGGGAAAGATTTAAATTGTTTTTCGATAAGTTGAAATGACCAATCTTCCCTCAAAATGTAAAAAACTCGCAAGAATATTACTTGCTTCCAAGTATACAAAATTGGATTTTTATGGGGTTGAACAGTTTGTGAATTGCTGAGATTATATAATTGCTTCCGAGAAATGCCAGTCAAAGCAACTACTTGTTTTTCCGTGAACATAGCAGTTTTGTCTAGCATCATCAGTCTTTGCCCTTGTCTAGCCAGCACTTTTACACTTCATCAATTATAAATCTCACTAATTTATGCGAATCTATAAAAAACTATCGCATTCTAGTATATAATTTCAAAGAGTGATAAGGATATTTATTCTAAATTGCTCAATTTTCAGAGCTAACTGGTACTCGACTCAAGACTCTCTTCAAGTTTGGACGACTAGAAAAGTCTTGGGTAAGCCAGTAGCTCCTTAACAAAAAAGCGAATCTACCGCCAAGGCGAAATCCACCAAGGGGACAATTCACAAAGCGAATCTTCCACCAACTAGGAGAAGTTCACTTTCAGCAAATCCACGAAGCAAGCAAATCTTCTTGTATTTGCAGGCAGAGTGGTCTACCACTTTTTCATAGTAACATTCCTTTGTAGACGTAACAAGGCTTGAAGATTCGCTTCTCTTAGGTAAATAAAGGAGAAGCATGATAAAAACTGCAATTAATATCCACGACAAGGACAAAGACTGGGATTTCAGCAAGCTATGCACAAACTTCCTCAAGGTAGAGGGGACATTCGAGAATGTGCAGTTCCACATTAGCGCAGGTCATCTCCTCTGTGCTGCATTACTAGTAGGGACTGCACTTCAAGTAGCTGACAGTGAAAAAGCCGTAGAAGCTTCTACGGCAACGGCTAGCTGCTTGTTGTTAACTCCAAGCATAGGTAGCTAGTCGTGGTCAAAAAAAATCAAGGGGCATTTGCCCAAAATGTTGCTCAGTCGAGTGTTTCACAGTTGCCAAAGCATTCCTCTAGAAAAAAACTTCATTTACCAGCAGATCCGATAGGGCAGAGATATCTAGCACGCTTCTTCCATCCCTATAGTGCAATAGTTGCCGACGCACCGACACTGGAAACAACAGCAAAGCCAGAATGGAGAACTCTCCAATATTTTTTGCAACCCTCAGAACTATGGGAATTCCACCAAGATGAAAAAACATTAGTAGGTATTCGTTTTGAATCTGAAACTTTGTATGGTGCAATCGATTTGGATGCAGGCGGCGATTATCATAATCCAGAAGCTGTATCTCAAATTAAATCAGCTTTGGAAAGCATTGGTATAGTATCGGTAGTCCCATGCCAATCAAGTTTTAGCGGTGGCTGGCATTTGATTCTGCCTTTTTCCGAATCACTTAAAAGTTTTGGATTAGCCTGTGCGATTGATCAAGCCATAAGACATGCAGGTTTTATTCCTCGCCCAGGACACCTGGAGATTTTTCCCAATCCCAAACCCTATAGCAAGGAACAAGTAACTAACTATAAAGCTATCCGGTGTCCTCTCCAACCAAGGAGTGGGTCATTTCTTCTAAACGACGAATTGCAACCAATTAGCAATGACGTTAAAACCTTCCTTGATCATTGCGATCGCGCAGCAGCTAGGCAAGATATTCAGGAAATAAATAAAGCCATTAGCACTGCCAAAAAGCGCCACAAACCTCAGCGGGACGGCAAAAAAACTACAAATGTAGATGAATGGTGTGCTGATTGGGAAAGAATAATTGCCACCGGGTGGACAGGTAGCAGCCAGACCAACACTATTATTCAAATTATTGTTGGTTATGGGATTGTGTTTCTAGGGCTAAATTGTGAGGAATTAGTAGACTACGCCGTAAACACTGCCATCAATGCTCCTGGTTACAGAGAATATTGTCGGCATAAGCATGAGATAAAAGTTAGAGTCCAAGATTGGGTAGAGTGTAACCAAAAAAATAAATGGTACTCTCAATACGCCAGCACCCCAGAGAGACCGTTAGGTACGTACTCAGCAACATTTGACTTTGCGATCGCTAGTGGCACTCACCTCTCAAACCAAAACAATATAGTACAGTTCGATCGGCGAAAGGATCTGAACAGGCAGCGCAGCCTAGAAGCTCAACGGCGTATCCAAATAGTCGTTAGAACCTTAGAATTTACCAGTACTTTACCAGAAGGTACGACAAATCGAGCGGAAGCTATCCGTGTGGAATACAAGCTTCGATTTAACAAGTGCCTTAGCCAAGAAACACTTCATAAGCACTTGCACCTATGGCATCCCAAACGGTACATCTGCGATCCTTGGATAAAAAATGCCCCAAACCCTTGCGGAATAAGCAACTACGGGCATTCAATTAATGTTGAAAGCATTACTTCAAGCCAACAAGAAGCTCCAAACCCTTGTGGAATAAGCAACTACGGGCATTCTCCCTATATGAAGGTTATTGAGAGATTTTTACTGCCTGCTTCTGCCCCTCAAGGGCAGAAAGCAGGCAGTAATCAAATTAACGAAAAGTTGGATACGGGGAAGTTAATGGAAACTTCTGATTCATCTTCAGTTCTTAATAGTACTAATGATAACAATAATTTATTAACCAATGCAATTATTTTATCCGATGAAAATAATAATAAAACCAATTTAGATAAGGATTTTAAATCTGCTGGGAATTCCGGCGCGGTTGAAAAACTAAATAACCAAAAGTTATCAATCAACTTGAGCAGTAGTCTCTATGCTACTCCCGCAACTACCCCATCCCATGCTCCTAGTACGGACTTGGCTATATCAAATGGTTTACCACTAGCAGCTACCTCTGATTGTGTGGAGGATTTTCACCAAGTTGCTCGACTACGTATCGAAGCTATATCTCAGACCAAAAACATGGTGAGGAAATATCGCATGATTGCAGGCAAGCTTCCTAAAGGCTCGGACTACTTGCGTTTAGAACAGATTGTCAAGATGCAATTCTACCTCGATTCAGGATGCCCAATTTTGATAACAGAGGCTAATTCTTGGGCAGATGCTAATCCTGGATGCCTACCGTTTTGTTTGGAATCGGTATTTAGAGAGCGAGACAATAGGTAAATTAACTACTAAATTCTCGCGTTGCCGTATACGTCCGGTTTATAAATGTTTTCCCGATTCAGGAATAATTGTTCAACTGCGCTGGTTGAGAGTCAAGCGAAAGGCAAATAATTGCACTCAAAAACGCACAGAGTCGGCAACACGGGAACTGTCGTAAAAAAAAATATGAGGCCCCGCGATCGCACCCCAGGTATTAATAACCCAAGTTGCGGGTTATCAAATACAAATTTGCTATTTCAGGCGATCACGCACGACCAAGTGGCGGTGTACTACGTGCAACCGCCACTCAATCAAAAGTGCAAGTATTTAATCAGGCTAAAAGATTCTCTATAGAAGAGATGTTTAGAGATTTTAATCGTAATAAGCAAAAGTATTATCAAAAAGGTATGAGGGCTATGAGGCTTATTATATCAGCTTTATACAGCTTTTTGTCGTCCCGTCAGGTACCCGGACGTGCATTCAATCTCAGTACACTTGGGTGATAACCCTCAGTTTATCTGGTTTTTGGCTTAACCGAACCGTATTGATATAACAGCAAGTTTCGCAACAGGAATGGTTTCCAAGAAGTTGTAATGTAGCTGCTACCTGTTATTGAGCCAGTACTTCTACTGATTTCTGTGTTTCTAACAATAAATCATTGGTTTTTATTTTTAAGGAAAGCATAATAAATATATACTTATCTACCCTCTGGGTGTACTACTGGTAAATTTATAGTGATGCAAATTGCTTTATTACACACCAAGCTGCAAAAATTAGCAATTTGGAAAATACATGCTGACAAGTTAGTTTGTGACTTACCTTTTACCACAGTGGTAGGACACCTAGAGTTATGCTGTTGCCTAAGTTTAGATTATGCTAGGCTCCGCGTTAACGGTGTCTCTCTGTTAGAGAAGCTATCTTGGAAGAAGCGAATAGCACGCGGATACAATACGCTATGTGCGTGCTACGGGAAGGTTAATGCTAACGTACTTAGTGGACTTAGAGTATGATAACACTTGGTTCGTTGATACGTTCCCGAAATAACAGCTTGGGCATAGGGAAGGTCATTGATATATCTGATACCCAGGCCAGTGTTGAATATTTTTACTCGGTTGGGCAACGCATAGAAAAAAGCTTACCCTTAAGTTCCCTGTATCAGTTTAAACTGGAGCGTCAAACTCGATGCTGTATTTACCTGGAGAGCCAAGAAGCATGGATTAACGGCAGAATTTACGAATGGGATGAGGAAGCTCATAAGTATCGCATTGACTTACCTGATAAAAAAACGATCGCAGTCAACGAAGAACAAGTATACGTGCGTTGCAATTTACCTCAAGCAGACCCCATTGAAACTCTAGCAATGAAGGGGCAAGAAACGCCCTATTTTCACGATAGACGCTTTGCTTTTGTTAAATGCTTAATTTTACAACGCGCTGTCAGTCGGGGAATGACGGGATTAATTTCTGCCAATATTAAACTTTATCCACATCAAGTTGAAGTTGTCCGTCGTGTACTTGAAGACCCGATTCAACGATATTTATTAGCGGATGAAGTTGGACTGGGAAAAACCATCGAAGCTGGTGCTATTCTTCGTCAATATTTATTAGATGAACCTTCTGGACGTGCGGTAGTGCTAGTTCCGCAATATTTACTCCAACAATGGCAGCAGGAATTAGAAAACAAGTTTTACATCTCCCACTTTCCCAAACGGGTAGCAGTGCTTGCGGTTGAGGATATTCACAAAATCAACCCGAAAGCGAATATTGGCTTGCTAATTTTAGATGAAGCACACCACATCGCGGCAATGGCGACCTCTAACGATGCAACAGTGCGCCAGCGTTTTGAGACTTGCAAAAATATTGCTCATAAAAGCGATCGCCTGCTTTTACTATCGGCTACCCCGGTTCTCAACCACGAGCAAGATTTTTTAGCAATGCTGCATCTGCTCGATCCTGCAACCTATCAACTTGATGACTTAGCAGGTTTTCGTGACCGGGTAGTAAAACGCCAAGAGATTGGTCGAATTCTCCTGTCATTTAAAGAAGGCGCAAACCCCTTTGTCCTGAAAACTAATCTCAAAAAGCTCCGTAACCTGTTTGCTGAAGATAAGTATTTACTTGAATTGGCAGACAATCTAGAAAATAGTTTACAAGCAAAGACTGGCGATACAGTTGAAATTGTCAGGGCAATTCGTATCCATATTAGCGATACCTACAGACTTCACAGAAGGATGCTTCGCAATCGTCGTGCTTCCGTAGAAGATGTAATTTTTGACCGTAATATTACACTGAGAACCGAGTACGATTTAGATGAGCGATCGCCTCACATCCATGAACTAATTGAGGAGTGGCGTGATGTAGCTCCTGATAACAAACAATATCACCACATTTTTCTATTGTTCTTCCGTGCTTCTGATACTTGGCTGGGTATTTTAAAACAGGTAATTCAAGTACGTTTAAGTAGTATATCCACTGCGGAATTAATTCGGGAGTTTGGCGCTGATAGTGTTCGCATCCTGACTGAAACTCCTAAATTTGCTGGGGAAGCAGAAATTTTGCAAACCCTACTGCGAATTATAGAACAACCTTCAGAGGATGGCGATCGCCTGGAATTACTCAACACAGTCATCCTCTATCAACTCTGCGAACCTTTAAAATTACAATCCTTGAAATTCAACCTCCCTAAATTGCTTGCAGAAGTTCAACAACGACTAAAAAGACCGATACCGGGAGACAGTCTGCCCAAAATTGTTATATTTACGAGTTTTGTACAAACTTGTGCCGAAATTGTCCGTTACTTGAGCAATCGTTTTGGTGAGGGGACTATCGTCAGTCACCAAGTTGGACAAACTAGGTCTCAAGTGGAGGAGAACTTAAATCGGTTTAAAAAAGACCCCAAATGCTTTATTTTAGTTTGCGACTCCTCCGGCGAAGAAGGTCGTAACTTACAATTTACCAACTACATGATATGTTTTGACTTGCCTTGGTCGCCAAATCGCCTAGAACAAAGAATTGGTAGGATAGACCGGATTGGTCGTCTATTGAAAGTTGAGTTTACAGTATTTGCTGGCGTAGACTTACCCGATAGTCTCCATGATGCATGGTATCGCTTATTGAAAGAAGGGTTTAATATTTTTGGGCAATCTATTGCCAGTCTCCAATTTTATGTTGATGAAGAATTACCCTTATTAGCAGAAATTCTGTTTAAATCGGGTGCAAATGGACTATTAGAAAGCATAGAAATCATTCAAAAAGAAATTCAGCAAGAGCAAGTAAAAATTAGCGAACAAAATGCCCTAGATGAAATTGATGCTCTGGATGAAAATGCTACCCAATATTTTCAAGCTTTAGACGATTATGATGCCCGTCATCAGGAAATCCAGCAAGTAACTGAAGATTGGATTTGTGATGCGTTGAGATTTCAGCCAATCACTGAGCCTAATTTTTCCACACTTAAGCGTTATAAACCTACCGGAAATACATTAATTCCAGCAAATGATTTAAGCAGCAATTTTGCAGGGGTTTTAGAAGAATTTGGGACTTTTAACCGTAGGGTAGCAAATCAACAGCTTGGTGCAAAACTCTACCGCATTGGTGAAAAATTTGTAGAAGCACTATCATCTTATATCCATTGGGACGACCGGGGTCAAGCTTTTGCTATGTGGCGAGTTGAAAAAACTTGGGATTCTGGGGAAGGTGAAGAGTGGTATGGTTTCCGATTTAATTACGTTATTGAAACAAATTTAACGAGTTACAAAACTACTACAGAATATAAAACTTTGCAAAGACGCGTAGATGGGTTATTCGCTCCAATTGTAGAAAGTATATTTATTGATGCACGATATGAACCAATGTGTGCTGTTGAAGATGAAACACTATTAAATATCCTGCAACGTCCTTATAAAGGCCAAGGCGGTAAATATCGAGATTACAACTTAGCCAAAAGTCGTTTATCTATTCTTGATAATTTTATTGAGCCTAGCAGTTGGCAAGAATTTTGCCATCAGGCGCGTCGCACGTCTTTAGAATTACTCAGTCAGCGTCCCGAATTTATTTCATTATGTGAAAATAGCGCCATCCGTGCTGAACAAAAGTTAGGTAAGAGACTAGACCAATTGCGCTTGCGTCTCAACCGACTTACTAACCAAGAGCGTATTTCTAATAAGGTACTGGAGCAAGAACTCAATAACGAAACGGTATTAAGCCAAGTAATTATCGAAGGAATTCGTCATCCTAGCATTCGTCTTGATTCTGTTGGTTTTATTATCGTTTCTGGGCGACCTCCAGCTAAATCTGAGGAGGATGATTTATGATTGACTCCTTCTCAGAACTTCGGGAAATTCTTAAAACAGTTGAAGTTCCTGAAGATATTAGTAATGTTTCAGAACCTTGTCATCGGCGCTTGTTGGATGCGCTGCAAAACTCGCCTGCGTCTGGGGATATTGTTAGTCTGGTGCGTCATGTATTACGACGGGAAGATGAAAAACAGGGTGGAAGTTCTCCAATTTATCTCCAAATACCTCGGAAACCGCCTTTTCTCGATAGCATTATTTGGGAGCAGGCTAGCATAACCGTATGGGGTGAAGATAACGAACACTATTTCATCAGCGCCCGTTCTTGGCAACCGGAATGGCTTGACCTGGCTGACCAATATCCGCCAGATGCACCTTTATTTAATGAAAAACCTCGACGGAATTATGAACCAGTTTCCGGCGACCCGTTTTTGCAATTAATGAAGTTAGACAAATACAGCAGTAGCGGACAGCGTGAAGCAATTCGTGCAGTTTTAACTGCTCCTGATAATTCAACTTTAATTATTAACTTACCTACGGGTGCGGGAAAAAGCCTTTGCGCTCAACTACCTGCATTGTTGAACTCCAGAAACAATAATGGTGTCAGCGTGGTAGTTGTCCCGACTACAGCATTGGCTATTGACCAAGAACGGGCATTAAAACCTTTTGTACACCATGCCACAGCTTATTATAACGATAATTCTGTGGAGGGTAAAGAAAGAAGAGCAGGGATACGCGATCGCATTCGCGCAGGAACCCAAAGGATAATTTTTACCTCTCCTGAAAGTTTAATGGATTCTCTGGCATCTGCTCTGTATGAAGCAGCCAAACTAGGGATATTACGGTATTTTATTATCGATGAAGCGCACATGGTAGAGCAATGGGGTGATGATTTTCGTTCCGCATTTCAAGAAATTCCTGGTTTGCGAAGAGATTTATTGCGTCTTAGCTCTTTTAAGACTTTATTGCTAACAGCAACTTTAACAGAATCTTGTTTAGATACCCTCGAAACATTATTTGGTCAAGATTTACAAGTAATATCTGCTGTACAGTTGCGACCAGAGCCTGCTTATTGGTTTAAGCAATGTGAGAGTGAAGAAGTTAGAAAACAAAGGCTACTTGAGGCAGTTTCTCATCTTCCTCGCCCGTTAATTATTTACGGAACTAAAGTTAAAGATGTCGAGGATTGGAAACGAGAATTAACCCGCGCTGGATTTAAAAGATGTGACCTGATGACAGGTAAATCTACTACTCAGCAACGTGAGCAACTAATTGAAAAATGGCGAGAAGGAAAGATTGATATAGTTGTTGCTACTTCTGCCTTTGGATTAGGTATTGACCAATCAGATGTCAGAGCAGTAATTCATGTTTGTATTCCCGAAACCATTGACCGTTTCTATCAAGAAGTCGGACGGGGAGGAAGGGATGGAAAAGCATGTATGTCGCTAACATTATATACAACTGAAGACTTCAATATTGCTCGTGGTTTAAACGAAAAATCGACAATTACTATCGAGAGAGGATTGCAGCGTTGGCAAAGTATGTTTGCGAAAAAAGAACCCCTAAAAGACGGTAAATATAGTGTGCCTATTAATAATCCTCCCTCTTTGCTAGAAAGAGATATTGATATGCGAAGTGACCAAAACAGGGCTTGGAATATCCGCACTTTAACGTTGATGAACCGAGCCAATTTAATTGAAATAGACTCAGAAGAACCTCCCCAGAAAAAAAACTCTGAATCAGAATCTGAACAAGCTTGGGAAGATTATAGAAATTCTCGCAGCATTCGTATCCACAATGAATGCCATTTAGAAAAATTTATTTGGGAATCTGAAGTTGAACCAGTGCGCCAGGAACGCCAAAACTGGAGTTATAAAAATCTGCAACTAATGAAAGAGGCTTTAAAAGCTAAACGTTGTATTTCAGAAATATTGGCGGAAGCGTATAGCATCCCCTCACGTCACACTCCAGAAACCAGAAATCCTGTGATAGTTTCTCGTGCTTGTGGAGGTTGTCCTGTTTGTAGAAAAAATGGAGTCACACCTTTTCCGGGAATAATGCCTACTTCGAGACCTGTATGGCAAAAACCTAATTTTATTCCAGGTAAAGAAATGCAAAGAGTGCTTGTAGGTGAAAAAATTCTGCTTATTTTCTATGATTCACTGGAACAATTAAATAAGTTTCAACGAGGTCGAAAATTGTTCAAGTGGTTAATAGAACAGGGTATGAAGAATATTGTAATTTCACCAGAATATAATCAATTTTTGAAAGAAACTAGTAAAATACATAACTCATTTGTTTTTATATTTGATAGTTACGAACCTGTGCTAATGCCACGAATACCCACTCTGATTTTTCATCCTCCAGGAACACCTCTTCCTGCAAAATATTTATCTAATTACAGTACATCAACCACAACGCGCATCATTTTACTTCCTATAAATACACCAGACCCAGATAGAGAAGATCGATTATTAATTAATATTTTTTCAGGCAGATATTTTAAATTTGATTTATTTTGTACAGAGGTTAGTATATGAGTGTTTTAAAAACAGGTTTGGCTCATCCCAGTAGAATGCGGGGAATATTTAGATATTTACTTCATGCCGAAGGACAAAGGGAGAAGAGAGACGTATTAGAAAAAATATTATCTCCTGATAAATTAGTTGAACATTTAGCGAGTGAAGAAAAATCGAAAGATAAAAAAACCTCCCATCCTATGTTCAATGATGCTATTAGGGAAAGCATAAAATGCAAACTTTTAATCGAAGACAATGAAGAAATTACAATTAATCAAAGTTTACCAAAAGATGCAATAAATCCTCAGCTTGGTGACAAACTATTACCGGATACTTTCAATTACCTATTGTTTGCATCTGATAACGAAGATGAAGCAGACTTTGGTCGGGTTTGTGCTTGGTATTTAGCACAGGATATTTACGACGCGCCTGGGACTTGGGA
Organism: Nostoc sp.; assembly: GCF_035638895.1. Lineage (GTDB taxonomy): Bacteria > Cyanobacteriota > Cyanobacteriia > Cyanobacteriales > Nostocaceae > Nostoc. Next base: position 14,284 of record NZ_DASQZC010000644.1, read on the forward strand.
AGAAGTGGAAAAGCGTATTAGTGAACAAAAAGTAGGCGATTTTTTGAAAATGTCAAGCAGTCGCCTCTTTGTTCAAATGGATGACTGGATGCGCTACTTGGGTTTTGCGTGGGGTCATACTTTGGGAGGAAAACCTCTCACAGTTCCCGATCCGACAGCTTATATTAAACGAAATCTCAAGCTTTTGTTTAATGGACAACAAGAAAGTACAATCCAAGATTTTATTAATAGATTAGCAAAACAATGTCCTTTATTTGAAACTGGAAACTTTCGAGAAGAGGTAGAAGCACAAATTGGCACACGCGAAACTAATTTTCTTTCTACCAGTACAGCTTTTGCCTTATTTATACTTCACGACGAGGGTGAGATTCAGCTTGAGAGACAATCTGATTCAACCTTTATGATTTTACCAAAACTCAATAACCAAGTTGATAATGATGGGCGGATTTCTCACATTATTTGGAAAGGAGAAAATTCATGACTTTTGAAAAGTTTGTCTGTTGGAATCTGGATATGATTCGTCAGGTAATGAATGTAGAAGCAACCCAAACTGCAAATCATTTGTTTCTAGCTACACATCATCCTATTGCAATGTATCGTCAGGACTCTATTAAGGCGTTATCACAAAAGGAATATGATGAAGCACAGTTTATCAAAGATTTTTTAGGTGAAAAAGATTTTGCCTTTGTACCTGTTTTGGGTGAGACGGGTACGGGAAAATCTCACCTGATTCGTTGGTTGCAAGCTAATATAAAATCAACGGATAGACGGAAGGTGTTACTCATTCCCAGAATTGGGACAAATTTAAAAGATATCATTGAAAAGATTTTAAATATTGCAGAATTTGAGGCAGATAAATTAGATGAGTACCGCAAACGTTTAAATCAATCTAGCCGTACTTTCACAGATAAGGGTGCAAGAGAACAATTATTAAACAATTTAGCTTTTCAAGTTGGCATTAATGGACAACATACACGCGCTAAACTTGCTGATGAAGAGACTCAGGAATATTTGATAGAAAATTTACCTTCTTTGCTATATGATGATTTTTTTCGAGAACATTTATTAAGAGATGGAGAAATTATTCATCGTTTAGTAATTCATACATTGGGATATCAATATACTATTGAAGATATTAATGAACGTCGTGAGTTTTCTATCGAAGATTTGCCTCTTAATATTTTAAATATTCAAAAAGCTGGAGAAAAGGCACGAGAATTTTATAGTTTATTAATAAATGATGAGGATATAAAGAAGCACACGATAATTTGGTTAAATGATCACTTAGATGAAGCTATCACCCAAGTTTTGAATTTTGGTCGAGAAGACTTGCAGCAATTAATGCGCGAAGTACGAGAGACATTAGCAGAAAAAAATATTGAATTAGTACTTTTGATTGAAGATTTTGCTAAATTGCAAGGTATTGATAGAGAAGTATTGGAAGCAGTTTTAGCAAGACCTCAGCAAGCTGGAAATAAGCCATTATGTGCTATGCGTACAGCATTAGCTTGTACTACAGGTTATTTTAATAATTTGATTGATACAGTGCAACAGCGCGTTACCTTCAGTGTCAATCTTAATATTGATACGGTTGGTGAGAAATCTTTAATTACTCAGAATGATATTCAAGTATTTGTTGCTAGATATCTGAATACTGTTCGTTTAAAGGAAAAAGATATTGAAAACTGGGCTAATTCTCAAAATAGAGATGAAATAGAAAGTGCTTGTAACGAATGCGAACATTCCCAAGCTTGTCATACAGGATTTGGTCATGTTCAGGGAATGGGTCTTTATCCTTTCAATTCTAAAGCTTTAGAACAGATGTTTAGCAGGGTAAATCCAGGTGAATTCAACCCCAGGATTTTGATTAGAGATGTATTAAAATACACTTTAGAAAATTCTATTGACGATATTGAAAATGGGCATTTCCCTTCAGTTACTTTAGGAAAACACTTTGGTAACATGAGATTGAGTGCTGAAGTTAGGTTAAATATTCAAGCTAAAGACGCGCAAAATATCAAGCGTCGTGAGGTATTTTTAGACTTGTGGGATGATAGTAATGAGCTTTGCAATTTGTCTCCAGAAGTTCATACTGCTTTTAATTTACCTCTGCTTGATGTCAAGACTAAACCGAGACAAATTCAGCAGGTTACACCCCAAACTCGTCAAGTAACACCAAGCGTTGTAGATCCTTCAGGGGAATATAAGATTGATACTTTAGTTCAAGAGATTCCAGAAACGCTGACAAAAAAGCTGGAAATCCTCGACAGTTGGAACAATCAAGAAATTTTACCAGATGCGATCGCCAAAGATATCCGCGAGTTGCTTTTCCCCGCTATCATCGAAAAAATTGAATGGGATACTGAAATGCTGCTGAAGGGTAGTTTCTTCGGTAGTGGTGGTAAGTTGGTTCAGCAGCGAAATCTCATTTTCTATAACCCTAAAGTCAAGAGAGGGAGTTATTCTGGGGTTGTTTTATCGCTTCCTCTTAACCCAGACGATGACAAGGAATTTACGGAAACTGCATACGTATTTCAAGGTGTTTTAAAATACAACTACTATAAAAACTGGAAGTTTACTAATGGCGATCGCTATTTTCGCATATACGCAAAATATCTAGAACGTTGGAGTCAGTACGTCGTCGAAAAAATTCGTCTTTATCCCCGCGAATCTGGTGAACCTTGGAACCCCGTACCTGCTGCGGTGGAATTGCTAGCGATTAGTGCCACGATGGCAGGGTATCCTACTAATACGCTCGAAAATCTGATTAATTCTTTGTTTATCGACTTAGATAAAAACGATGATACAACTCGTGCATCTAGTTGGAAAAAGCTGTTTGATACCTTTAGTCTCAAGAGAAACCGAGAAGCACTATTAGATATTGTTAAAAGTCGAATTGCTTGTACAAAAGGTAGTAATTCAACGTTTCAAATTATTGATGCAATTCAAATTATTGAACCTCTAGAAAAAGTGCGTAAATCTTGGCAACCTCAAGAGCAAATTCCTGAAGATGTCCGCGATAAATTTCCAGAGTTGCAAAAGGTACGTCAACAAGTCGATGAACTCCTAGAGAAAGCTATCCAAGAAGAGTACGAACGACAGCTAGATATCTATCAGCGTCTAATATCAGAATTGGGAGAAGATATTAAGAAAAAGGATGTTGTTGATGCTCTCAAAGCTGCAATGGAAGCAGCAGAAGATGCAGGTGTATTTAGTGGTAAGAAAGACTTGCTAACAACTGTCTTAGAACAGTTCAGACGTACAGCGATTAACCCTTACAGAGATACAATGAAACGCTTACAGACTGAGAAAGAAAATCCAGAAAGTAACATCAGTAAATCACTTCAGTATTTGAGTGAAGATTATCAAAAAGTCATTACTGATTCTTCAGAATTTCTTAAGAACACCAAGAATTTTCTGGATGCTTCGATTCTTAAAGCAAAAAGTTGTATTGCAGAGGTAGAAGCACCAGGTGGTGCAAAGTCAGAATCTAGTTACCAGGAAATTTATGAGGGGTTAGCTAATTTACGAAAACTCATGAATGAAATTAAAGGGGACACAAAATGCTCTTAGAAAAATCACAGGAACTAATTGAATTATCTCAACGTAAAAAGTCTTTGCAAAGTTCTGCCGCTAATCTTCAAATTATTCAAACTAGGCAAAAGCAAATTACTGATGCACTTGCAAGCATTCACCCACTTGTGGAAGCATTAAAAGCTTTTCGCCAAAGAGGTATTAACAATATTGATTTAACTCAGAAGGCAGACTCTATCTTAAGTTTCGTTATCAATGCTGAGGAAAATTTACAAAATAACTCTGATTGGATTCTTGATAATAAAAACTTTAAAGGTAATATTTTAAAGTCAAATGTTGAAAACCTAAAAACTACGCTGGAACAGCAACTGAGCGAAGCATGGAAAAGCTACCGCGATCAACAAATGCCTAGTACTAATAATGAAATACTCAATTTACTAGCTAAAGTAGAAGCTTTTAAACAAACAGTTCTACAAATTCAGATTATAGATAGAGAGATAAAAAATGTTATTTATCCAAAAAATAATGCTGACTTTGTAGTATATGAACATAAAATCGAACAATTAAAATATCATTGGAATAGCCTTAGTTCTGATGAAGTTCCCCAAGCTGTATTGCATTTTCTTCGAGCAGCAGCAAATCAAGGAGCGCCTTTAAATTTTTTGACTTCAGAAGTTCAAGATTGGATTAATCAACATGGGATTTCTGATTCCTTAAAAATTCGCTTGATTTAAAATAAAGTAAGGGCAGAGCAAGGGTGATTACCAACTGGGATAAAATAATTAGAGAATTTTTAGATAAGTTGGAACGCCAGGAAGTTCAACTTTTGACGTGGGGAATTATTGATGGTGGATTTTCTGAAGATGAAATTAAAGAACTTGCTGACGATTTTCTAAATAATTGTGAGATTGATGAGGATGTTTGGGATTTTATAGAGCAAATCGTTGATCGCAAATTGTTGTTTGAATTCAACCTCAGAGGCGATCGCCTTTTCCGCACCAGGATGGCGGAAGGGGTGAGATTATTTGCCCGTCTCCGCCAACTCTTCCCGAATAATAGTTGGCAAACATCTCCTACCTTAGTTGCTGATTATCGCTTACAAATCCGTCCGAGAATTTATCCCAAAAGATATATTACGCCAGAAACAGTAATTAAACAGCTAGAGGCAGATAAACTATTAACTCCAATACGAAAAAAAGCTGTTGGAGCTATACTAAATTCGCCATTGCGTGGTGAGGTTCAACTTGCAGATTTTCAGCTACGCGCTACAAGCCGGATGCTACGGGATTTAAATAGCACGAAAAGTCGCGGGATGATTGTCTGTGCTGGGACAGGAACGGGGAAGACTTTATCTTTTTACTTACCAGCACTGGCGCATATTGCAGGGTTGTTGAAAAAGAATGAGTATTGGAGTAAAGGACTAGCAATTTATCCCCGTAACGAACTTCTCAAAGACCAATTTTCTGAAACCTATCAAGAAGCACGTCGTCTTGATGCTGTCCTCAAGGCAGAAGGTAAACGTAAAATTCTTATTGGTGCATTTTTTGGCTTAACTCCCAAAAGCGCAACTCTGGATCGGGTGCAGGATAAATGGGAATCTGAAAGTGGTGGGTTTACTTGTCCTTACCTGCGGTGTCCCAGATGTGAGGGTGCGCTATCTTGGCGACGGGCTGATTTAGAAGCAGGTAAAGAACAACTTTCTTGTCTCAATCCATCTTGCGGTGCTGTTATCCAAGAAGATGAAGTAATTTTAACACGCGATCGCATGACGAAAACTCCCCCAGACTTGGTTTTTACCAGCACAGAAATGCTCAATCGGTCTATGGGAGACTCCCGTTACGGTCATATATTCGGCATTGCAACTGCGAAAAAGCCTCAGATAGTTTTGCTTGATGAGGTACATACTTACACGGGTATTCACGGGGCACAGGTTGCTTACCTGTTGCGACGTTGGCAGAAAATAATTGCCACAAAAGTCCAATTTACGGGTCTTTCGGCAACATTAGAAAGTGCAGCAGAGTTTTTTAGCCAACTTATAGGCTTAAATCCTGGTTCTATCGAGGAAGTTTCCCCCGGCGAAAATCAAGTTGCGGAAGGCACGGAATATCAATTAGTTCTCAGAGGCGACCCCGTATCTGGAACGAGTTTACTGTCTACAACGATACTAACTTCGATGCTGCTACGGCGCATCCTTGATCCATCTGAAGACCCTCCCAGCCAAGGGTTCTATGGTTCCCGTGTTTTTGCTTTTACTGACGATTTAGATGTTACCAACCGCTTATTCCATAACCTTTTGGATGCCGAAGGATGCGACAGTTGGGGTCGTCCTCTGCGGGGAAGACAGCCATTTGCAGCATTGCGATCGCATAGTGCATCTGAGGGGAGCGAACGCTTGGTTGCTGGGCAATCTTGGCTTTTATGTGAAGAAATTGGTCATGGGTTGGAATTGCCTTTAAGTATTGGCCGCACTAGTTCCCAAGATACTGGAGTTACCCCAAATAGCGATGTAATTGTTGCTACTGCATCCCTGGAAGTGGGATTCAACGACCCAGAGGTTGGAGGTGTAATTCAGCACAAATCACCGCGAGATATGGCTTCATTTCTCCAAAGAAAAGGACGTGCTGGACGACGGCGAATTATGCGACCTTGGACAGTGGTAGTGCTTTCTGACTACGGACGCGATCGCATTGTCTATCAAGGCTATGATATGTTATTTAACCCAGTTTTAGAAAAGCGATCGCTCCCCATCCAAAACCGCTATGTTATTCGCACATCTGCGGTTTTCGCTTTTATGGATTGGGTAGGACACCAGTTAGCAGCAATCAAAGGAAGTGTTTGGTATGATTTTGCCAGCCCATCTGAATACGCAAAAAAACGCCAGCAATTAGAAATAGAACTAATTGAAAAGATTCTCGAAACAGAAACAAGACAACTCGAATTGGCAGCATATCTGCAATCAGCCTTGAATTTGAGCAAAGATGAGGTCGAAGCTATTCTCTGGGAAGCCCCAAGGTCATTGATGATGGTGGTACTTCCCACTTTGCTGCGGCGTTTAAAGTCTAATTGGTATCGCTTTTCAGTACATTTAAATGAATCAAACCAAGATTATCAAACCAACGACCCCTTACCCGATTTCGTTCCCCCCAGTTTATTTAGCGACTTGCTCTTACCAGAAGTAAAGATTACGACACCTCCCCAATTGCGTAATAGCCAGCCAGATATTAACCTCATGCCCATTATTCAAGCACTGAAAACCTTTACACCAGGCAGGGCTAGTCGTCGTTTTGGGGTACAACACATCCATGCAACTCACTGGATTGCTCCCCCGAATTGGCAAGAAAGAGAACAAAATTTACCAATAGAAGACTACTGTACTGAATTTGAAGAAGCGGGAATTTTTCAACTTTGGCAAAATGGAGAAATTGTAGATATTCGCTGCATTCGTCCTTGGGCAATCAATCTTACACAAGTTCCTGCCAGCATTTCCGTTCGTTCTAATGCCCAATTAAAATGGTGCAGTCAAATAATTCCTCCCGACTCCGGTATTAAACTCGAATTACCCCAAGGTTCCTCGTGGTGCAAAATTATTAGAGAAGTTTGCTGCTTTACCCACATCCAACAATCGCCCCTTGAAGTGCGGCGGTTTGCGATCGCCTCCCATGCTAACATCCGTTTTCAAAAAGGTGACGAACTCGATACGACAATTCGCTTCACCCAAAGACACGATGGTAGTCCAGCAGCTGTAGGATTTGCCCAATCTGTTGATGGTCTAGTATTTCGCTTTTGTATTCCGCCTAATTTCAGCATCAGTCCCAGCGATTCTAATCCAGAGAAGATTTGGGCGTTTCGCACGGCATATTTCCGATATCGGGTCTTGATAGATGCCAGATTGTGTGAATTAACAAATGTCTTTCAACGAGAGTGGCTTTATCAAATATATATATCGATGCTCACCGCCCGCGCCTTGGCAGACCAAATCTCCCTACCTGAAGCTTTTGAGGCGCTTTTGGGTGAAAATATGGGTCAAGAAATGGCAAGGGTTCTGGACAATATCTTTCAAACCTTGAACGTCGAAGAAACCCTACTGGAAGAAGGGGAATCTGCACCAGAACAAATTCAGGGACGGCAGAGGGTACATGATAGGTTGCTGGCACTTGCTAACGCAGACATAATCCAAACTATATTAAATAACCTTGCACCGATTCTCTGGTCAGAACCTGATGAAGAGTGGCACTCTTGGGCAGCTTTACGTTTTAAAGCGACCTTGGGAGGGGCGCTGCTGGATGCTTGCGGGCAATTGTGTCCCCACTTTGATTTGGGCGACCTGATTTTAGATATCGATCCTGGCCCGCGTCCACTAGATGCACCTGCTATTTCAGAGGGAGTAGAAGAAATCTGGATAACTGAGTCTACCATTGGTGGCGGCGGGGTGATTGAGGAAATCTTGCGACGCTATGCTGCTGATCCGGCGAATTTTTTCCGATTGGCGGGGAGTGCGTTGTCACCTGCGGATTTTGAGATTGTGGACTCGGAACTGACGCGGTTATTGGAGTTAACCCAAACCAGTGCAGATGTCGCCGATGCAATGGCTGATGTGCGGTTAGCCGAAGGACATGGTGAATTAAAACAAGCAAGCGTTCGCCTCCGCAAAGTCCTGTCCTCTGAGGGGATTTTGGTAACGCATCCGGTGATGACTGCAATTAACGCACGAGTTTTGCGTCCTGGAAGTACCCCGGAAACCGATAAACTACTGCTGGATTTGATTCGTTTGTGGCATCAGGAAGAAGCGCGTTTAGGTATTGAAATTGATGCGCGGGTGTTTGCCTATGTCGCCAGCAACGATGACCAGTTGGATCAAGCGTTGTTGCATCTTGGTTTAGTGCAGCCTAATCCCTATTGGCGGTTTCAAGTGATTTATGGGCTGTTGTGGGCCAGGGGAAATATTATTCGTTCTCGCGCCTTATCTTCCTACAATCCCTTTGCCGTGATTGCCGATGCTGATAGAGAAATTTTACTGGATGTTTTGCAAGTGGGCGATTTTACAGTTTGGCTGAATGAACCCAACTGGCGGGAACAGGTGGAGGAAGCGTTTAAGCAAGGTGCATCGGTTTCGCTGATAGCGCCTCCTAATGCGAGAGGAGATTTAAAGTCAGCAATTCTGAGTTTAGCAGTCGAACCGATGGAACTTGGTTTTTTGCAGGTTTATCCGGTGGTGGAGGGGGTGCAGAGGTATCCGCGAGGGTTTGGGGTGAGGCTACGGGTGCGAGAAACAGTGCAGTGATAATCTTTAAAAATCCTCAAAATTTGCAGATTGAAAAATTTTAACTTCAGTAATTGTAAACTTATGTAAAATTTGCATATTAACTAGATATTTAAATATCAAGGTTTATAATCTTATTGAGATTTTTACTGGCGTTTAAAAAGAGGAATCCAATTATTGGAGTCTGACCAAAGAATAGGAAGACTATTATTGGGACAAGTATCTGGAAATATCACAGCAGATTGACAATCCCCAAAGCCTAGTGGGTTATTCTTTACTAATTTTATACCATGTTCATAAGCAACAACTCTCGCTTCTCCTCGCTCATTTGAATTGGAAAATATAGTAGACTTTTCACTAAATACCTTTGCTGATTCATCTAGCGGATCACATATATGTATTTTAACGTCCAAACTAAGCTCAATCAATTTTTTTTCTACTAGTTCTTGGGCTTCTCTAAATCCACATACTGCTAAGAAAAATATTTTCAGGTCTCTTTTCTTCAAAATATCAGTACATTCATTAGCTAATTCCTCAAAATATTCACAGGCAGAATTTCCTGTTCCAATAAAATCATCAATAAAAACAAGAGCTTGAATTTCTTTTCTTTCTGTTATTTCTTTACAAATAGATCCGCGTTCTATAACATTTTTATAATAAATTTCATTTTCATCTGCATAAATTTTTGCATAATAAGAACCACTTTTTCCAGGAGAATCTTCTAAATAGCTTATAACAGAAATGTTGAATGCTGATACAAAACTTTACATAAATAGTTACACTAACTCTAAAAAGCCTAAATTAGTCAACATAACATCATCTCCTCAAACCAATGAACATAACTGATTTTCTGACACATACAAGATTGAAGATAGCG
>NZ_DASQZC010000645.1:0-7772 GCF_035638895.1 Nostoc sp.
TTTGAAAACTATAGGTACTTGGGAAGGTGATGACTTAGAGGAGTGTCTGAAGCTAGTAATTGCTAGCCGTAGTCAAGCAGAGTTTAATGAAGATAATCCTTTTGAATAATGTACCTAATCGATACAAATCACTGTAGTCTAACTATTTTAGGTAATCTCAATATATTAAATCGCCTTGTTGAGGTTGAAAACAGTCTAGTTTCAACTTGTGTCATTGTGCAGGTAGAATTAATAGATATGGTAACACGTTCTCAAAGGCAAAAAAGTAATTTAACAAATGTTTACCGGAAGCAACAATCTTAGTACGAATTTGCTGCAAACGTTCTCCCAATGGGATTTTATTTGCAGAGTTTTTCAAACTAAGAAATTCAACAAAATCTAAAACTTCCTCTTGTTTGTCTCTTGGAAGAGAACGCCACTTTGTTAATAACTCTTGTTCTGGACTCATTAGTATTTACCCACTATTGTTACTTCTATTGTGATTGGGTATTTTTATTCTAGAATGACATTTAAACTTAATCCTACTCGTGAACAAGAACATCCCCGACTTCTTAAAGAAGTCGGGGATATGAGCCTTTGCCAGAGGTAACTTACGTGCTCATTATCTTTATTACCTCGCCGGAACTTTCAACCCCCGACGCTCAAGGATTTGTCGCACATCTGGGCTAGGGGTGTAATTATAGCCGTAAGAGGAGTTCTCTGTATCATCCATAATTTGAGGTGTGAGTAATACAATTACCTCATTACGCTGGTTCTGTCTGTTTGTACTTCTAAATAGCGAACCAATTAATGGAAGATCACCCAAAATGGGAATTTTGGAGATAGTTGTCCGGTCTGTGTCTTGAATAATGCCTGAGAGAATCAGTGTCTGACCATCTCTCAAGCGAATCGAGCCAGAATTAAGAGAACGCTCCGATACCAAGAATATTTGTTGGCTACCGCCTCCTCCAACGTTGATAGTAGCTGGAGCTTGTGGTGCTTTGACAACGGGAGCTACCGATAGAGAGACAAAACCATTGTCGTCAATTCGTTCAACTTTAACAGCTAGGGTTAAACCTACTCGGTCTTTTTCCGCTGAAATCGTCTCTGTAGCAAGATTTGCATCACGAACTATTTCCCTTACAATATTACCTACCACTTCCTGAGTCAGGTTGACATTAGCGGTTTGGCCTTCTTGTACAATTAACGTCGGGTCTGTCAAAATCTTGGCGTTGCCATTTGTAATCTGAGCTTGCAAGTTAGCGAGAAGACGCTTAGGGAACTGGAATAAAGTTGGGAGAGCGAATGTAGATTGAGAGGGAGTTGTACCTGTTCCTGGAGTGAAGGCCGTAACACCAGGTTGCAGCGGATCGCCTAAACTAGCTCTTGCGGACTGTACACTATTATTTTGGACATCCAAAAATGTTTCTCCCGTTATGGGATTCTGGATGACTGGCGTACTAGTCACACTGGTTGATGCTTCAGCGCTAGTAGCTGGTCTGGAACCGCCAAAATTGAGAGATGCTGCACCGCCATCACTAGTAAAGTAGTTGTTACCAACCCCAAAGGAAAAGCTAGTATTGTAGTCCTGGGTATTCAGAAGATTAACATCAATAATCTTGACGTTGACTACCACTTGACGACGGCGAATATCAAGCTGAGTTAGTTGACCCATCGCCATCTCAACTACTCTGGGAGGGCCAATCAAGGTTAGAGAATTTGTGCGCTCGTCTCCTAATGCTTGTAAACCTCTAAGTAAAGGGTTAGAGTCTTTAAAATCAACGCGTTGAGTTTCAACTCTGGTTTCTGTGGTTGTCTGAGTTTGGGTGATAGGCGTAGCTCCAGCCCCAACAGGTACAGCATTAACACTGGTAACTTGTCGTTCTCGGCTGACAGCACTTTCTGCCCCCAAGCCTACTAAAAAGTTCAGGGCAACTCCCACCGTTACCTGATTCAGTCGCAGGCTACGCATAACCATATCACGGGTGGAATTAGGTAGTTTAGGTCCAACAAAAACCGTGCGATTACTGCGGTTAGCTTCCAAACCACTCAGGCGCAAGACGTAGTTAAACACATCTTGGACTGGTTCGTTTTCTATATCTAGGGAGATTGTTTGAGAGCTTGCTGGTGCATTAGCAGCAGTACCAGCAGCAGCACCAGTACCTTGCTCACCTCCGATATAAGCCAAGTTCAAATTAGCAGCACGGGCAAGCAATGACAAAACCTCACGCACCGGCGCATCTCGCAGCACTAAACGCGGTACACGTTCCTGAGTTCCTAAGTCAATAGTGCTAGGAGAAGCATCAGTATTAGAAATAGCAATATCTCCTACGGGTGGGGCGACGGCTCTAGGTAAGAAAGGTGGAGCCTGACTCACAGGTTGACCTGGCCCAGCAGGTAGTGCAGGTTGTCCGTCAATGGTGACTTCCGGGTTAGGAACGAGGACATCTGGCTTTTGACCAGGTTGGGCTGGAGTCGTAGCAGGCGGTGCTGTGAAAGTTTGGGCTGTTGGCGTTGGTGTTGATGCTATAGTGCCTGACGATGGGCTAAAGCTGAGTGTAATTCCATTTTGCGATCGCACCACAGGTTGACTATTAGGCGTATTGTTGCTACCCGTTACCGTCACCCGAATGCTATTGGCATCAAGCTGATTAACCTCAACAGATGCAATTCCTGGTGCTGGGTTATCTTGACGAAAGCTATTACCTTGTGGTAATCGTAATTGAGTATTGATAATATCTGCGACTAAAGCGTTGCCTCTTTTTGTAGTGAAAACTTGGGGGCGCGACCCTGAAGAAGTTTTCAAAGCAACGCTAATTCCACCATTAACTGGATTTAACTGGACATTAGTAATTTGACTAATTTGTGCCCAAACTGGTTGAGCTGCCAAAAATACAAAAGCGGCAGTACCTAATATAAAACTATTACCGTGAAGCTGTTTCACAGTTCATTCCTCACTTTATAAAACCTTGTTTACAAACAATTCTGAGAAGTTGGAGTTAGGAATGAGGAGTGAATAGTTAGGAATAATAACTCGTAATTCCTGTACAGACGCGATTAATCGCGTCTCTGCTTCTAACTCCTGTACAGACGCGATTAATCGCATCTCTAACTCCTAACTACTTTTTCGGGGCAGCTTTAGCTGCGGCTGCGGCTGCGGCTGCGGCTATTTCTTCTGGAGTAAGTGGCATCAATACCTGTAACTGGAATGATGTATTAATAGCTGCTGGCCCAACCTGCACCGGCGTTTTATCCAATGCGGATTTTGACTCTACTGGAGCCAAAGTTGCTTGATAATCTTTAACTATTAACAAAGGCTGTAAACGCTCAATGTTACGCATTATCGATTGTGTTTGCTCATAAGTTCCCGTAATTTCGGCATTGATATTGCTGCGTTGCAGCTTACCGTCAACCTGTAGCCCTAGAGTTCCATCGGTAACTGGTTCTGGTTTTTGGGAAACTGGCACAAATTTCTTCAATTTGGCTCTCACTGCATTAACAGAAGTTGGAGTACTGCCAGACTCAATTAAACGGTTCAGATCCAACAGCAATGTATCTAAGCTTTTTTCGTTAGCGAATAAACCTAAAACCTGAACTTTTTGCTGTTTTGCCTGTGCTAGCTCGTCTTTAACTTTGCCAATCTCTTTGATACTGGCTTTTTTTTGCTCAACTTGTCCTTGTAGTTCAGAGCTTTTAGCTTGCTGTTGCTGATAGATTTCCCAAGCTGGCATCAGCAGGTTTAAAAATATATAACCTGCTCCTGCTAAACCAATTACCCCCACCAATATGCCAATAATTTTTGGTGTGAAGGCAATACCAAATAGCACGGGGGATGTTGGCGTTGCCTGATCGAATTCCCCACCTTGTTCGCCAAAATTTAAATCATCACTCAGCGTCATTTTGAAATGACTCCTGTTTGTTGGATACTACGAATTCGAGTCACTAACCCCACTGTGCCTTTTTTTTCCAACTCCCGGATTAATTCCGAAGCTGGAACATCGTTCATACTCGATTGAATAGTGTATTCAACTACTTGTGGCGGCTTAATTGTTACACCATTAGCAGGTTGACCTATACCTGGTGGTAAGGGAGCATCTACTAACGTTGCCGTCAGAATTCTGCTTTCTGTGGACTTCAAGAATTGAGACTGTTGTAGACTCAATAAAAAATCATTGACGTCGTTAAAAGAACGAGCCAATCCGGTAATTTCTAACCCCCCAGCAGGATTGCTTGCTGGCTTCCCTTCCGCAGCCGGAATGGGTGGCGTTTGCTTGATGGTCTTAATTTGCACTGCTGCTGGAATGCGATCGCGCAAATCTTGCAGCATTGCTGACCAAGGTCGAATTTGATCAAATACAGTGACTAAAGCTTGGGTTTCCCCTTTAACTGCCTTCGTCTCTTCTTTGATTTTATTAATATTTCCTATTTCTGTATCTAACCTCTTGCTTTCTTGGTCTAGTTGTGCGATTTGACCATCTAATTCAACAATCTTCCCTTGCAACACCCACCAACCAATTCCCAATAAAGCTGGAAGAACCACACCTACTGCAACTCCGGCATACAGTAGTGTTAAATCCCCTGTAGGAAACTTTAGGGATATTCTTCCCGATCTCTCAGGCTTTTTCTGGTATGCTGGGCGATCTTTAAGAAAGTTAACATCTAAGCTGTACATTTTGTTACACCTCCCGCATTCCTAGACCAAGTGCGATCGCCAAGCCAGAGCGTTCCACCTGTGGATATTTATCAGTGTCAACTTCCAAGGACAGAGCTACGATTGGATCTATTTGGGTAGTTGGCAAGCTCAATCGTTGGGTAAAGAATTCATCTAGCTGTTGGAGTCCACCTCCTGGGCCAGCTAATATAATCTGCGCTACCTCCAAATTTTCACTTTGATTGAGGTAAAAATCGATGGAACGGCGCAGTTCATCAGTTAGTTCTCCCAATACTCTTAATATGGCTGCCATACCAGGATTGATTTCAGTAACCCCAGTTTTTACGCCGTCTAGAGATGTTTGGGGAATTACCATTCCGTGTAACAGTTCCATATCTCGTGATGTGGGTAAGCTCATTGCCCTTGCTAAGGCAGTTTGCATTTGATAAGTCCCAATTGGGACTGTGCGCGAAAATTGCGGCACTCCGTTAACGATGATGGCAATTTCTGTACTGTCGAACTCTATATCAACTAGTACTGCTGCTTCTTGCGGCCCAAATTGTCGCAATTGCTCACGAATAGTCCGAATCAGAGCAAAACTGTTAATTTCTAAAACATCGATTTGTAATCCTGCCTGCTCGAATGTACTGATATAGGTATCCGTTATCTCCTTACGGGTGGCAACTAGAAGTACGTGTACTTTTTCAATGCCATCCTCATCTTGAAAGTACCCAAGTTTCTGATAATCTACATCAGCCTCTTCACGAGGATAGGGTAAATATAAACCTGCTTCATGGTTCAGCACCATTTCTCGCAGTTCTTTATCATCTAACTCTGCTGGCACTGGTATAATCCGAACGATGGAATCTCGCCCTGGTACACCAGTGGCAACGCGAGAAGTTTTGATTTTGCTCTCAGCTAGCGCCTGCTGGATTAATTGCGCCATTGCTGCGGGGTCGGTGATTTGACCATCGATAACTACGCCTTCTGGAACTGCTACCGATGTAAAGGTTTCTAGCTTCAAGCCTTGACCCTGCTTGCGTAGCTGAACTACATTCACCCGTTCGGGAGCAAGTTCAATGCCGACCCCTTTTTTTGATTTGCCAAACAGACTTTTGAAGCTTTTTACCACATTTGTGCCCGATGGACTGCTACATTGAAAATTTAAATTTGTTGTGGGTAGAGGCGTAATATATTACGTCTCTACGGGTAATTTATTTAGCCTATAATCTCGACAATTCTGATCTAAGCTTTTCACACTGAGCAAGCGTAAAAATACTGGGAAAATGATTCAATTGCGAAAATTTAAACAACTTGTTGCTTTTACACTAATTGGCTTATTAACCAGTTGGATTGTAAGTTGTAGCACAAGTAATGTTGGTACAGGTACAAAACAGGCTACTTCAGGGGCGGCAACTATTGAGTTTTGGACGATGCAACTCCAACCTCAATTTACCGACTACTTCAAAAACCTAATTGCAAATTTTGAATCGCAAAATCCAGGTATAAAGATTAACTGGGTTGATGTACCGTGGGCGGCGATGGAGAACAAAATTTTAACAGCTGTCTCAGCAAAAACGCCACCTGATGTAGTTAACCTAAATCCGGGTTTTGCTTCCCAACTTGCGGGACGAAATGCCTGGTTAGATTTAGATGCGAAAGTCCCAAACGATGTACGTTCCTCCTATCTACCGAATATCTGGGAATCTTGTACGCTTAATGGCAAGAGTTTTGGGATTCCCTGGTATCTCACCACACGGCTAACCATTTATAACACCGATTTATTAAAACAGGCAGGTATCAATAAACCACCTGCAACCTACGCAGAATTGGCACAAGCAGCGCAACAAATTAAAGATAAAACTGGCAAATATGCCTTTTTTGTAACTTTCGTACCGCAAGATTCTGGTGAAGTGCTGGAATCTTTCGTGCAAATGGGAGTTACTTTAATAGATGCTGAGGGGAAAGCGGCGTTTAATTCAGCACCAGGTAAGGCTGCGTTTCAGTATTGGGTAGACTTGTATAAAAAAGGGTTACTTCCTAAAGAAGCTTTGACGCAAGGACATCGCCACGCGATCGATTTATACCAATCTGGAGAGACTGCGTTTCTAGCTTCTGGGCCAGAGTTTCTGAAAACGATCGCTAATAATGCCCCGAAAATTGCTCAAGCTTCGGGAATAGCACCTCAACTCACTGGCGACACAGGTAAGAAAAATGTCGCCGTGATGAATATGGTTATTCCCCGTGATAGTAAACAACCAGACGCTTCTGTTAAGTTTGCTTTATTCGTCACTAATGACGAAAATCAGTTAGCTTTTGCTAAAGCTGCAAATGTCCTACCTTCTACAGTCAAAGCATTATCTGATAGTTACTTTAAAGATGTTCCAGCTAATGCTTCAACAGTAGAAAAAGCACGGGTTATCACTGCCCAACAACTGCAACAGGCAGAAATATTAACTCCTACTTTGAAGGATTCCAAAAAACTGCAAAAGGCAGTTTACGAAAACTTGCAAGCAGCAATGTTAGGGCAGAAGACTGTAGATAAAGCTGTAGAAGATGCGGCGCAGGAGTGGGATCAAAGGTAGAGTTAGGAGATATAACCACAAAATTAGGACTTATATCATGTCCGCTTGATTGGTTATTAAATCCGAAGAACCCCACCCCGCCAAAGCTACGCTTTGTCTCCCCTCCCCGCTTGCGGGGCTGGGGCTGTGGTTAGCATAACTCATAACTATTTATGCGGACATGATATTACGCATTGACAAGAAATACTAAATATGAATCAAGCTTAAAAACCATATCTTTCGTAAGGGCACAGCAATGCTGTGCCTTATTGTGTATTGCTTCTATTCGAGAACGTAGTTTTATCCAGGATAATTTGATCACCTTGGGAACTCTTACAGCGCTTCCGGCTATTATGCAATACAGTTTTCCTCTTGCCCCTTTCCTATCATAGCTTTCAGCTTTGAGGATGTACCTCATAGCTGCTGGAAGTGCTGTAACCCTCTTCTGTCACTCTCCGGGAGGGCGATCGCTAGAACCCCCATGAGGCAATCAATACAAGCTATACTATTAGAAAAAAATTGGTCTTGTATTTGTTATTAGGAAAAAATCTGGCGATCGCTTCCTGTACAAAGGCTCT
>NZ_DASQZC010000646.1:0-2713 GCF_035638895.1 Nostoc sp.
CGATCGCTGACTTAGAAGCCCAAACTATCTCTGCCCTCAACGTTCCTGGTTTGGGAACATTGACATTTAATGTAGTCAACTTTGACAATGTTATCGGCACAATTAACAATGACACCATTAAGGGCGATGCCCAAAATAATCTGTTATCTGGTCTTGGTGGCAATGACCTGATTGATGGCGGTGCAGGCAATGACACATTGTTAGGTGGTGGAGGCGATGACACCATTAAGGGTGGTCAGGGTAACGACAGCATTGATGGCGGGGATGGACAAGACACCGTAGATTACAGCCTTACTGGTGGTGTCACAGTATTAGCAACAGGTACAGTTCAAAAAAGTGGTGGTGGTGCAGACCAACTTATTAGAGTTGAAAAAATTATTGGTTCAGCAACTGCGATCGATACCATAGACGCTTCTGGAACCAATGTACAGCTAATTGGTGATTTATCCGCACAACAAGTCAACGTCAGCAATATTCCCGGTTTCGGTTCTTTAAATTTCGGAGTTGTGAACTTTGACAACCTTACCGGAGGTAATGGAAATGACCGCTTAACTGGGAATGCTGGAGTCAATACCCTGAACGGTGGTTCGGGTGATGACAACCTTGATGGTAGAGATGGTAATGATATTCTGATTGGCGGATTGGGTAGAGATATCTTAGCTGGTGGAGCAGGAGCTGATATCTTCCGTTACAACAGTGCTTTAGAGGGTGGCGATATTATCAACGACTTAAACGCATCTCAAGGTGATAAAATCCAAGTTTCCGCATCTGGATTTGGAGGTGGACTCCAACTAGGGCTATTACAAGCTTCTCAATTCACCCTCGGTAGTGCTTTCACCAATACTAACCAACGCTTTGGATTTAACACCAATGGCTCGATTCTCTCCTTCGACAGAGATGGTAGCGGTTCGCAATTTGGCTCCGTCGAAATTGCTAGAATAAACGGCGTTAACAGTCCTCAAATTATCGAAGTAATCGCCTAGAGGATTTTAGATTCTAGAATCCCGTAAATGGCTAATTAAGCGTGGTACAAACGCAAACAATTGTGTTTGTAACCCAGGCTAAAGTTGTGTTGTAAAAATGATGTGATACTGGTAAGGTTACGAATTTTGTCAACTCTGGCCAGCTAGCCATCAAAAAGTTTTTGTAACACAACCATTGAACACGGCAGTTGCTTCAACTCTCTCCCTGATAGTAACGCATTGCCTCATGCAGGGGGGAGCATCCAAAATATGTCAGTTATGTCAAACCCAGATTATGAATTGTCATTGCGATCGCAACTCTTAGGAATAAGAATTAAATAACATACAATTAATATCCCTGGCCTACCTCAGCCTCAATCTCTCTCCTTATAAAGGAGAGGGAAGCTAGATGCAGGATAAACTTTTGCATTTTATTTAATCCACGTTCATTAGAGACGCACTTGCGTTCACTACGCTACGGCTTAAGCCAACGCAATGACAAACATATTTTCTTTGCATCGGGATGTTCCCCATCTTGGGTGTTGAGTTATTACATTTTAACAAACAAGAGGGGTTAATTTCCCATCCCCAAAGGGAATTGCTTGTAATGAGAAAGGGGTTTAAATCCCCATCTCAAAACTTAATTGCGTTAGCGACGCGCAAGGCGAGTCCGCGATAGCGAAGCGATAGCGAAGCGTTAGCGACGCAGGAGCGTCGCGTCATTGCAAATTGCGAATTGGTTTAATGATATTTTCCTAATAAATTAAATTAAGGAGTCTGCCTTGTGGCATTTACAATAAATCAATTATTGAAGTCATTTGTGAAATATTTACCAGCAATTACAGCTATAATAACGTTTCTCCCATTACCAGTTAAAGCAGCTACATTTTTAGTCACTGAACGCGCTGGATTAGGAGGAAATGATCAAGTTGATTGGGGAAGTTTAGGTAAAGTATTTAATCCCTCTGATCGTAACTTTTCTGCTTTTTTACCTAACTCTTTTTTAGCAACATCCCAAGGTGGTTTAGGGTTGGATATAAATATAGCTCCAACTAATAATCCTGGGATTACTCCACCGTTTGTCTTTCAAACTTTACCTTCACCTGGCATTCGGACTAACTTCGCCAAAGGTGATTTTATTCTCTTTGGAGGTATAGACCCAACAGGTTTTATCCCTCTTCCTCCTGATACTCCTGATCCTGGTACTAACGGGAACGGCGGGCCTTTTACCATTAGTTTTGCCCAGCCTGTTTTTGGCGCTGGTACTCAGATAGCTGTAGACATTAGTAATTTAAAAGTTGAAACTTTTCTCACCGCTTTTGATAACGCCAATAACCTGTTGGGTAGTTTCTCAGTTCCAAATATTTCGTCACTAGCATTAGATAATTCGGCAGTGTTCTTGGGAATTCGTAGTGACACTCCAAACATCTCACGACTCGTTTTTAGCAGTTCTGCTCCACAATACGGCTTGGCCATTAATCAGGTAAGCATTATTGCAGTTCCCGAACCAACTTATACCTTGGTGATATTAGCTTTTGGTGTTTCGGGTGCTGTTTTGCAACTACGCCAACGCACTTAATACTCCCACTATGTCAAAATAGCTTTCATTTAATAAGTTAGAGGTTTTGAACATACTCAAACTTATGTAAGTATATAAGTTACAAATAATTCTTGTCTTTCGCCAAATTCAACTCAATGTCATACAAAGAATTAGAAAAAATCATAGACGCTAAGATACAAAAAGCTATACG
>NZ_DASQZC010000647.1:0-1731 GCF_035638895.1 Nostoc sp.
TCATTTACTCGAACATTACTAGCATTTTTGGAACGTTCAAAAGAGCGAAATAAAATTGCAGTTGTTAATAGTACAACTACTAAAGACACCATCGCTACCGTTGGCAAAACAAATCCAGCATTTCCCGTACCACGTCTTCTATTAGTGGTAAAAATAGTTCTTAATAGCCAAATAATTTGCTTTTTTATTGTAGATAAAAGCTGGCTGATAAGTTTTTTAAAATTCAATGTTACTGCTTTAAATAACTTGCGTTTTACAGACATAGAAGCTCCCCTAACAAGCGTTTGTTTACAGATTTGAGAATGTTGATTTTATAGCTAATTCAGCCTATTATGTAAGTTTTAACTAAAAGTGAGACTTTTGATTGGCATGAAACATAACCTTGCTTAAACAAAGATTGTTAAAAATGCAGTAGCAAATTAACAAATATGATTTATTCAATTTATATCATGGGTTCATTTTGTGGTTAATACCGAAAAATACTGAACTTATCGGAATTATTTAATTTATGCCTGCTTATGAAATAAAACTTATCCTTCTATGGAATACTGATGTCACAGAAACAAAACCTGTATTTCCACAGGTTAATTAAGCTCACTTTGATAGAGAAAAAGTATAATTTAAAATTAACTTTGTAGAAAACTATTTCATTCAAAGGTAGCTTTATGAAGATGTTGTCAGCATACTAAAGTTATAGTACCCACCTGTTAAAGTAAAAATATCAGTTAGAGGCAAAATAATATGAAAAAATTTAAAACATTCCTGTAGTGAGGAGGCGTCACAGCAAATATTCTTAATTTCAAGCAAAAATGTAGTAATTAGGTTTAATAGTCAATAGCTGAATTACACTGTCGTTCGCACAGGCCATCTATTAAATTATTGATTTGACGACGAAGAAGCCGGCTTGAAAAAAATTTCATAAGATATTGAAGCTGACTATCTGGATTGCCCTGAAAGTAAATTTAGCTCTTATCTACACCTAAAATGCTTAAAGCACAAAGCGCTTCCTGCTTACGAATTGGAACCATTTCACCAGATTGAAATTTGGGATGTTTGCCATGATTTGCTGCTCCATCGGTGACAAAAACAATCTGGACTGGCACATTCTGTTCTCGCTTGAGTTTAATCAAACTACCACACCCCAAAACCTCATCATCCTGTTGTGGTGCAATTATCATCGCAGATTTCTGATTAACTTTCATTGGCTTACTACCAATATGCAATAGCCAAAGAAACTGCACGCTACTCAGAAATTCTGGCAATTTATGATTGTATAGTCGCCAAATCTTGTTTTGTAGTCGATGAAGGAAATGTTTAACGTTCAGCATTCTCTTGATTCCTTTATTGCATCTCTGAAAATCTGTTTCATTCATCTCTACAATATTGACTCGTGAGTTATATTTTATTTGGATTTATCTACCCAGAAAGAGAAACTACCGTTGTAGGTTTTTATATATGGCTGCTAAATCTGCTGCCTGCATATTTACTGTGCGAACAGATTTAATACCTTGGCGCAATTTCCACAGTAAATTAGTATCAGTTGCTAATCGCTCAAGAGCTTGAGTCCAAGCTTTAGTATCGTTAGCAGTCACTAACCAACCATCAATGCCGTGTCTAACAAGTTCAGCAATACCCCCCAAGTTAGAGCCGATAACAGGTATAGATAGCGAGTGGGCTTCTAATACAACCAAAGGCCCAGTTTCCAGCCATTGGGAAGGTACAGCCAGTAAG
>NZ_DASQZC010000648.1:0-4652 GCF_035638895.1 Nostoc sp.
CCGCGTGCTAATCGGCAAAAATCGCGCTTGATGTGGCTAATTGATGAATGGGGTGTAGAAAAGTTTCGAGCAGAAGTAGAAAGCCGTTTGGGTAAATCATTATTACCCGCAGCAGCAAAAGACGAAATCGACTGGGAAAAACGCGACCATATCGGGGTATATAAACAAAAACAACCAGGATTAAATTACGCAGGTTTGAACATTCCCGTCGGGCGGCTGTATGCCGAGGATATGTTTGAAATTGCCCGTTTAGCAGAAGTTTACGGCAGTGGCGAAATCCGCTTTACAGTTGAGCAAAACATCGTTATCCCCAACATTTCTGACTTGCGGTTAGCAACATTTTTAACAGAGTCTTTGCTAGAAAGGTTTTCTATTGATCCAGGTTTGCTGGCGCGATCGCTAGTATCCTGCACAGGCGCACAATTTTGCAACTTTGCTCTCATCGAAACCAAAAACCGCTCCCTGGCAATGATTAAAGCCTTAGAAGAAGATTTAACCTTCACCCATCCTGTGCGAATTCACTGGACAGGTTGCCCCAACTCCTGCGGACAGCCCCAAGTTGCAGACATTGGCTTGATGGGGACTAAGACTCGCAAAAATGGCAAAACTCTGGAGGGCGTTGACATATATATGGGTGGCAAAGTTGGCAAAGAAGCCCATTTGGGAACTTGTGTGATCAAAGGCATACCCTGCGAAGACTTGCAACCAGTATTGCAAGATTTATTAATCAAAAACTTTGGGGCAAAACTCAAGCAAGAAGCTTTAGTAGCTACTGGTAAGTAACCCCTAGTGCTTAACAATCAACAAACGACAAAAGACAAATGAAAAATCTTTCGCGCAGAAAATTTATTTTCACCACCACTACGGCGGCGGCGGCTTCTATCCTGGCTCATGGTTGTTCCTCTGGCAATACAGCCTCAACAGGTGGTGAAACACCCTCTGCGGCCCCAGCCGCTAACGTCTCTACAGTAGCTAACGCGCCGAAGGTAGAAACAACCAAAGCCAAATTAGGATTTATCGCCTTAACCGATTCCGCTCCTCTGATTATTGCTAAAGAAAAGGGCTTCTTTGCCAAGTATGGGATGACTGATGTTGAGGTAATCAAGCAAAAATCTTGGCCTGTCACCCGCGATAACTTGAAAATTGGCTCATCTGGCGGTGGCATTGATGGCGCACACATCCTCAGCCCCATGCCTTACTTGATGACCATCAACGATAAAGTGCCAATGTATCTCTTGGCAAGGTTAAATACCAATGGTCAAGCTATTTCTGTTGCGAATAAATTTAAAGACCTCAATGTAAATTTAGAAAGCAAAGCGCTCAAAGAAGCTGCAAGTCTTGCCAAAGCTAATAAAAAATCCTTGAAATTTGGTGTAACTTTTCCTGGTGGTACCCACGATTTATGGATGCGCTACTGGCTAGCTGCTGGCGGCATAAATCCAGATCAAGATGTGGTTTTGGAACCTGTACCACCACCACAAATGGTGGCAAATATCAAAGTTGGCACTATCGATTCTTTTTGTGTGGGAGAGCCTTGGAACGCCCAATTAGTCAACCAAAAATTAGGTTATTCAGCTTTAGTTACAGGCGAATTATGGAAAGATCATCCAGAAAAAGCCTTTACTATGCGGAAAGATTGGGTTGATAAAAATCCTAATGCCACACAAGCATTATTGATGGCAATTCTGGAAGCTCAACAATGGTGCGATCGCCCAGAAAATAAGGAGGAAATGTGTAAAATTTGCTCTGGGCGTAAATACTTTAATGTTGCTGCCACAGATATTTTAGAAAGGTCTAAAGGCAATATTGACTTCGGTGATGGTCGTACTCAGCAAAATTTCTCACATCCCATGAAGTTTTGGGCAAATAACGCTTCTTATCCCTATAAGAGTCACGATACTTGGTTTTTAACAGAAGAAATTCGCTGGGGCTATTTACCAAAAGATACTAAAGTTCAAGAAATAGTTAACCAAGTGAATAAAGAGGACTTATGGAAACAAGCAGCTAAGGCTATTGGTGTTGCTGATTCCGAAATTCCTAAGAGTAGTTCTCGGGGAATTGAGACTTTCTTTGATGGTGTGAAATTTGATCCAGAGAAACCAGAAGAATATTTACAGAGTTTAAAAATTAAGAAAGTTTAATCAAAAGCAAGAGGGGGAAAAAATCAAATGGCAGCTATTCTGGGAAGTCGCACCATCAAAAAAAACTACCGTAAGAACTTTAATAAACTAGTTTTGCAAAAAATTGTGCCGCCACTAGTAGCTTTAGCCATTTTTTTAGTGATTTGGCAACTACTATGTTTAAATCCCAACTTTAAGTTACCTGGGCCAATAGAAACCATTGCTGAAACTTGGAACCCTTTTATCATCGATCCATTTTTTGATAATGGTGAAAGTGATAAAGGATTAGGCTGGCAGATACTTAGTAGTTTGGGACGGGTTGGTTTAGGCTTTTCTCTAGCGACAATTGTCGGCATAACATTAGGAATTTTGATTGGAGTTAATAAATTACTTTATAATGCCGTAGATCCAATCTTCCAAGTGTTACGGACTGTACCGCCTCTTGCATGGCTACCAATTTCTCTAGCAGCATTTCAACAAGCTAACCCTTCGGCTATTTTCGTAATTTTCATTACGTCCATTTGGCCGATTATCATTAACACTACAGTAGGCGTGCAACAAATTCCTCAAGACTATGTAAACGTAGCTAGAGTTTTGCGTCTCAAAGGGGCAAAGTATTTCTTTAAAGTTGTATTTCCTGCCACTGTTCCTTACATATTTACAGGGTTACGCATTGGCATTGGTTTATCTTGGTTAGCAATTGTTGCAGCAGAAATGTTAGTGGGTGGTGTGGGAATTGGTTCATTTATTTGGGATGCTTACAACACCACAACAGAAACTAACTTAAGCGAAATTATCCTAGCACTAATTTATGTTGGTTTAGTCGGATTGATTCTAGATAGAATGGTTGGCTTTATAGCTAGCAAAGTTGTACCAGACTAGGGAATAGGGAATAGCAAATAAGTTACTTCCCCAATTACGAATTACGAATTACGAATTACGAATTAACAAATGACTACTTTTGTTGAAGTTGACCACATTGACCGTGTATTTGAACTTCCGAATGGCGGCAAATATATTGCTCTAAAAAACATTGAGTTGAAAATCCGACGAGGGGAATTCGTTTCTCTAATTGGACATTCTGGTTGTGGTAAATCTACTCTGCTCAACATCATTGCAGGTTTAGATAGAGCAAGTGTTGGAGGTGTGACGTTGGAAGGGCGGGAAGTTAGAGAACCCAGTCCAGATCGGATGGTTGTGTTTCAAAACTACTCTTTGCTGCCTTGGTTAACAGTACGGGAAAATATCGCCCTAGCTGTGGATGAAGTATATAAAGGTAAGTCGAAAGGCGATCGCAGAAGCATTATCGAAGAACATATTGATATGGTGGGGCTGCGTTTGGCAGCTAATAAACGTCCTAGCGAGTTATCTGGGGGAATGAAACAAAGGGTAGCGATCGCTCGCGCCCTAGCTACTCGTCCCAAGTTATTACTGCTAGACGAACCCTTTGGAGCGTTGGATGCCCTTACACGGGGTGGTTTGCAAGAGCAACTAATGAAAATTTGCAACGAACACAACGTTACTTGTGTGATGGTGACACACGACGTAGATGAGGCGCTGTTGTTGAGCGATCGCGTTGTCATGCTCACTAATGGCCCAGAAGCTCATATCGGGCAAATCCTCGAAGTGCCAATCCCTCGCCCGCGTCAACGCTTGGAAGTCGTCAAACATCCCAGCTACTACAGTCTGCGGAATGAAATGATTTACTTCCTCAACCAACAAAAGCTGGTTAAGAAACGCAAAGCACAGCAGACTTCAGCACCAGTAGCCATATCCCGCAACGGCTTAGAAAAAGTCAATTTAGAAATTGGCTTTATGCCTGTGACCGATGCTGCACCTTTAATCGTTGCTCAAGAAAAAGGCTTCTTTGCCCAGTACGGTTTAGAAAATATTACCCTCACTCGTGCCAATAGCTGGAAGGAAATAGCTCAAGGGGTTGTTACTGGCAAATTAGATGCAGCCCAAATGCTTGCGGGAATGCCCTTAGCCCTAACTTTGGGTGCTGGTGGTAAAAAACCAATTCCTATAATCAATGCCCTAAATATCTCTCGCAATGCGAACGCCATCACCTTAAGCAAAAGGTTGTATAACCGAGGTGTTAGAAACCTGGTTGACTTAAAAACAGCAATTAACGCCGCTCCCGACCAAATTCTAACTTTGGGTGTAGCTCACTCTACTTCAATGGTGAACCTAATCCTGCGTTATTGGCTGGCTGCTGGTGGCATCGATCCCGATCGAGATGTCAGCCTAACGGTGATTCCACCAATGGAAATGGTTTCTCAACTCAAAGCCGGAAATATTGACGGTTACTGTGCTGGAGAACCTTGGAATTATCTTGCTGTTCATCAAAACTTAGGCTTTGTTGCCGCTACAGCTTTAGAAATTTGGTCAGGACAGCCGAAAAAAGTTTTGGGAGTGCGGGAAGATTGGGCGCAGAAATATCCAGAAACTTATCTTGCTCTGGTTAAAGCACTGTTAGAAGCTTGTAAATACTGTGATGATTTTCGCAACCGCGAAGAAATTTTAGAAATC
>NZ_DASQZC010000649.1:0-15343 GCF_035638895.1 Nostoc sp.
GTGATAGTGGACAGGTGTACGTGAGAAAAGCCAAGGGGAGCAAAAATCGCACAATTCTCATTAAGCCGAAGCTGTGGGCGGAACTAATGGAGTTCAAAGGTCAAGCTTTACCAAAAGACGCAGTTTTCCGAAGTCAAAAAGGGGGACATCTCGACCGTCAAAACTTGCACCCTATTGTCAAAGCAATTGCAAAAGAAGCCGGATTAAGCGAACTGGTTTCAGCACACTGGTTACGTCATGCTCATGGCTCTCATGCCATTGAGCGTGGGACTAATCCGGTACTGGTGAAAGAAACTTTGGGTCATGCCAATTTAGCCATCACCGATCGCTATCTCAAAGCTAGACCTAATGACAGCAGTGCTATGAACTTGATGGATATTTGAGATTGACGCACATGACTTTTGAAAATCCAGCAGAAATTGGAACCAGTAATATTAATTGCTACTGGCAACGAAACTAGAAACAACTTTCAAATGTTAATGAGATTTTTTATCTAGCTAGCCCCCTCCATAGGCAACACCTCTTCATCGAGCCACTGATAAAAATCAGGCACAGATTGCTCCAGGCTACGTAGTTCATTTGCCGCGATCGTTTCAAGTTCCAGCACCGTCTCCCAGCGCAAATCACTCCTCCACCGCTTGAGAATACCTTTAATCGCGTCTACTCCACGAGAAATACCAGAGCGAAGTATTTCTACGCAATGAAGTAGAGTAATGCGATCTGTCGGAGGTGACTCAAATTCGGTAGTATCCTCCCCT
Organism: Nostoc sp.; assembly: GCF_035638895.1. GTDB lineage: Bacteria > Cyanobacteriota > Cyanobacteriia > Cyanobacteriales > Nostocaceae > Nostoc. The sequence continues at coordinate 759 of NZ_DASQZC010000649.1, forward strand.
TGGCAATGGGAGTTCCCTATAGCATCAGGGGGGGGGGCGGATACGGGCTGCTGATTCGGGTTTCCACTATACGCAGCAGGGGTTTGAGCAGCATAATAGGTTCGATTTTCTTTTTGATTACGCTTTTCCACGCGATGAGCAATTACATGCATTGCAAATTCTAATTCCTCTTTAGATAAAGAGAAAAGTTTCACCTGTTGGCCCCGCTTACCCTGCTTACGGAAAGTCAACTTTAACCCCAGCTGCTCGACTAAAGTTCCTAGCAACCAAATAGGCTTACAGTCTAGGGGAATAGTAAACCCAAGAATTGCTTTGACGTGAGCAGCACAATTTTTAGCAATCGCCGTCATCTTGAGTAAGGTAGAATCGTCGGCGGTAACTTCATCACCCCTCATTAAACTTAAGAGAATTTGATGCAGTCCCAGGTTAAATCTAGCAAGCCACCGTGCCGAGTAATTACCCCAGTCGATGCACAAAGGTAGATTGTCCCGCTCGGTGCGGTCTTTTTGGGTGACAATTGTTGGTGGCGTAGGATAACTTCGCCCAGTTTTGGGGTCAGTAAACGATTCTTCGGGTGGGGCTAAAATTGCCTCAAGTCCGGCGATTGCTCTAATTAAGCGGCCACCTTTATCTATTTCTACGAGTGATTCGGTTACTTCGATGCCGTAAGAATCAGAGATGCGGAACTTTTCACATTCAAAAATTTCATTAGGGTCAAGGTAATCTTTGCTCTGACGGGCGCGGTACTCACTCAAAGAAATATTCTTAGCCTTGGCAACAGCCGAATTGTGGGCACTATCCAAAGCTTGTGCTGCTGCTTTTAGACTTTCTCTTGCTTGAGGATCTGAATCATTTCCCACATATATAAATGTATTGCCCATTTCTGTGAGAAGCGATCGCAAATCATCACGCAAATTATTGAGAGAATAGTGGCGGTTAGCCATAATTTGACAATAAGCCTCAAGCGCCCAATCTTTCTCTGCGCCCCGCTTACCCGTTTCTCTGTCAATCCGCAACAGAAAAGCGGTCATTTCATTGGTTTGGAGCAAGCGCTCTTTAATCTTGGATGCGTTTGTATCCTTGTAACCAAAGGGAGGACGTGGGGCCACCCAAATATGAAACGGGACTTTTGGACGATAGCGGTACAGTTGTTGAGCGCACTCAGTAGCGGTTTGGGAAACGCCGTGAAACACACCGAACACTAAATCAAAATGATACTGGGAAATATCGACACCAGTACCGAGACTGGGAGATGTGAACAAGGCATCAAAGTTTTTGACGGCGTTGGTGATATCTTTGATGAAAGCAACATTTTCATCACTGCCAGAATTATCTGAATGAACAGACCAGATACGCCATTTTTTTGGTGTATGTGATTTTTCGGAGTTAGATTCTTCGTAGTTGATAGTAAAGGATTTGTCGAGTTTTTTGATGAAACGCTTACTGTCACTTGCAACCATGACTTTCTCACCAAGCATCAGCGCTGCCGAGATTTGGGCGACTAGGGCACTCTCATTATCCCCCTCGTACCAATAAATTGTGCGTGAACCGTTTCGCCACTCGTTCTTGACGATGTAAGGAATTTCCTCTTTTGGTCGCATGGAGCGGAAGAAATCCACAGTCAGGTCATCCATGTGTGCGTCAGCGATGACGACCAGTGGCGCATTGTATACTATATATTCCAGTACCTCCAAAATGGCGGCGCGATGTTGTTTGCAAGTATTACTGTGTAGTAGGTGGGTGAGGTATTGGCAGGCTTCATCTATAAATATGCAGCCGTAAGTCAGAGACTGAGTATTCAGCTTATGCAAGCTGTCAATAGTAATACTAAGGGCTTGGGCCTGGGCTAAACCTGTGTAACCCAAGTCGGAGTACATGGCTGTCTGCAAGCGTTCGGCAAGATTTTTCAGCAAATTTACGCGATGCCCATTGTTGAGGAACCGCGCGTCGGGGTTTTGGTCACGCCACCAGCGCATGAGTTGGGTTTTACCAGTACCCATGTCGCTCCACAGTACAACTAGTCCTGATTTTGGGAAATTGAAGGTAGGGGATTTCTTCGATTTGGATGAATCAACTCCGCCAGAATCCGTAGACTCCTTGTTTCTCGAATGTCCTTTTATAGATGGCGTGAAAAGTTGTTCCTTTTCAAGATCATAAAGCTCAGGCAAATTGCATTTTTCTTCAAGTTCAGGAATGCACAAAGCCTCAGAGAGATACTTGACATTAACAGTGACATCCGCCTGGTACTTGCTTAACCCCCATTTTTTAGCCCGATACGAGCGCTTGTAATCAGCAAGTGATTTAGCATCATCGATGATTGCGCTCAGTAGAGCGTTAGCATCTTCGCCCCGCGCCACAACAAAATCATCAACGCCTTTTTCTGGCCCCGGCAGTAATGCAACTTCACATTCACAATCAGCAGCTAAGATTGCTTTTGCTGTGCGAACAGTGGCTTGAAACACCGACCACCTGGTTTTAGAAGAAGTTTCGTAGTCAAATAATACAATGAACTTGCGCCCCGCCTGAGCCATTGGTACTAAGTCAGGATGCAACCGTTCATCGAAATCTTGTTTGCCCACGCGCCCGTTCCAAATTCCCGGAAGTGCGATCGCTACAAACCCCAGACTCAGCAAGCAAGCAGCCTTTTTTTCCCCTTCGCATAAGATAATTGGAATCTCTGGATGCTGTTTCACCCACTCCCAAAATATTAGTGGATTGAGTTTATCCAGCAAGCGCAGCGCCAAAACTGAATGATACCGCTTAATTAAATAGCGTTTTGCAATCTTTTCCCAGATGGGGTTAGCGACATCAAAGTAGGTAACGCGGTTGGGGGTTTTGGGTGGTGACTCGTATTTGACGGGTTTCCCTTTTTCCCAATCAATACGGGGGAAGTTCGGCTTAATCCGCCCCCATTCCATTGGTTGCCAATTGTTGAAAGGGTCAAGGGATTGAATCCATGTCCCCCCCAGCAATAGATGCTGATATTGCCTTATGTATGCATCCGTAACTCGACCGGCATTTTTTCGAGGGATTTTGTCAGAGATGAACAGGTAGCCGTAGATTGTTTCTCCTTCTATGTGGAAGAAACTGTTCTCAATCAGTGCTGGATGAATGGCACTACCAGCTAGCAACTCATGGTACTCGGCAGGCGTGAGATTGTTTGGGTATTCAATCGGGTGTTCGCTCTGCTCAACTGATACCTTACAATCTGGTTTAGGCTCAAATGGCTCTTGGTTGCCACTCTTAATTGCATTTTTATTTGTATTCACATTTTTTCCTAAAATTTTCCATGACAATTTCGGTGACATTGCACCTATGCCGCATTCATCAGTGAACAGTTATCAGTTATCAGTCATGCTGTACTGCGGGAGCAGCGTAGGGTTGTCCTTACAGCAAATCAAAGAAGGAAAAATGAATGACGATTAGCTTAACTGTTAACTGTTAACTGTTCACTGTTTTTTCGAGCTTGTGTGATAAAATCAGTTTCCTGGGTAGTAAGTTCTGCCCAGTAGTCTGCTTTTATCACCTCGTATTTTTCAGCCACAGCCCAAAAGTCCTGCCATGTAAACTCAATACGTGCAAGTACTTGCCTAATTTCACTAATAGCCTGGGGTAATAGTTGTAATTGCTCCGTCCTTGTTGCGATCGCCTCTTGTGTGGGACTAGTACCCAAAATTATCGCCGCCGCCTCAAGAGCTTGGGTATTGTTCATGGCAACGCTTAGGTTTTTCAATGCCATACCCATGAGGCGCAGACATTCAGTCGCATTTTCTTTAGGCGGAACAAGTGCAAGACTTCGCAAATCAATTGTTTTCTCCAGAGCTTGCTCTCCCTTCTTGTTTAATGCTTTAGCCCCAAGTTTAGTGTAAGTATTCCCCCAGTCTTGTAATTGATGCGGCTCAAAGGCGTTTTCCAAATCTCGAATGCGCTCTTTTAGCTGCTGGTTCTCAGTTTCCAACTGCCGTAGCGATTCCATCTCGTCTAAGCGCTGCTGCAACTGGATATTTTCCTCCTTCTGTTGCCTGTAAAGGTTTTGCAAGGATTGGATTTGCTCACTTACTTGGGCTTCGGCTCTAGCAGTGGCTTCTGACTGTAGTCCAATCCTCAATTCCTGCTGTAAGCGCTCTAACTCAAGCTTATGTTGCTCTTTGAGTGCAGCGATCGCTTCGGCATAAACTTTAGGATATGTACGCTCAGTCGATTCGGACACAATTGCGTCATCCAAATCAGTGTTGTTTACCAACAGCCTTTCACCATCGCTAAAGGTGACAATTTGCTGGGAATTATTCGGAGCCGAAGCACAAATCACTCCGGATTCCCCATAACGGGGATGTTCTGGTGATGAAATTGTGATGGCATTTTTAGGAACCAATGGTTCCTGATGGAATTTATTTTTTCCTCTTGGCATAGGAGCAATTGTATTTGCCGCAGCTGCGAAATCTGATTCGCTAGGGTTTGGGTTCGATGACAAAGCCAGCGTTATCGCAGCAATAAGTTTTTCTGGTTCTTTGGCTAACCTTAAAAGAGGACGGGCTTGGCGCTCATTTTTAATCTGTGACCCCAACTCCCCTGCTGCAACAATAACTTTTGATGCTCCTAAAAGTTGATTTATACGCCGATAGCCACCATATACATGCAATTCGCCTTGGCAATATTGTTCAAAGTTTTTGTACCCAGCGATTCTGTACATCCGCTCGTCATGCATGATGCGAACCTGTTCTACTGCTTGCAACTCAAATTGGTCTATGGCAGCGAAGGTGTCTTTGATACTGCTATTAAAATCATCGTAATGAAGTGCTGATTTGGTTTCTTCTGTATCTAGTGTCAGCATATTTCTCTCCCGTCATTAGCACAAGGAGAGGGGTTTGAAAAAAATTTTGATGTCACTTTAATCCCGACACCAAGGTGTATTGGGCATAAGTCATTTTTCACGATATTTTTCCCTGATAACTTGGTTGACAAGCTTCAGAGGGGGTTGTATCAGTTATCAGTCAACAGTTATCAAGGACTGTAAATTCCAACTGATAACTGTTGACTGATATTCGCGCTGCTACTGCTTTTTGCTACGAAATTCGGGATATTTCTTAATCAAACTTAACTTTACCTAAAATTGATGAATTTCGACAGCCAAAACACACCGTAAGGAATGGACTTTCCAAGCGGCAGATCCTATAATGGATCTTGCAGCGCGGCAAAAACTCTCGGACAAATTTAGTAGTCGTCTCCGTCGCCAAACTTCAACGGCCACTTATTTTGTTCCTTCGAGATCAACCCCGCTCTGAGGTTATATGGAATTTAAGGCCCGCACAAAGCGCTACTCCTTAGTGGCGCTTTGTACGTTAAATTCTGGTACTGTTGTATCTTCACCTCCATCCTCCTTTCAATTAGCTTGATTTTACATAACTTGTGGTCTTTCCGTATCTAACGAGATTCTGATTTTGTTTGATTCCTCCATATTTCCCAGCGTTTGTTCCAGCTTACCCTGATTGGGTAATCACTTTTTCAAGAAGCAGCACCTACCGCAGAGGTCGTTTCTGCCTTGGGCTTGCACTTAAAAACTTGTATGTTGGGTGACTCTAAGACGAACCCAAGCTCATTTGACTGACCAAGTTTGCCAGCAATCGCTGCTACCGACTGTGGGTAATTACTGGTTACATCGGTCAGTTTATTGTAAGTCTTTGGTTTAACTGTGATTGTTGTGATGCGTCCGTCACAGTTTAGATCAAACTGCTGCCAAGCGTTCTTTACGTCCTTGGGCTGTGGCAGTTCGTTGATTTTAATTGTGATTTCTAGTTTGCCTGCAATCATAGTTACCTCTTTTAAGATGCAATAGCTAATGTTGATAAAGTATCAGATGTATGGACTAGCCCCATCGGATCTGTCGTAATATACTTTTTAATCATTGGTTGTAAAGTGAAACTAATTTCTTTTGTAACTGGGTCTTTGCTGCTTTCAATTAATGACTGTCTTTCCAGTTGTTCTAATGCCTTAATCACCTCTGAAGTAGATATAGGTGTTTCCTGGCTTTTACTTGTATCACTTAATAGTTGTTCAAAACTAACTGGTTTTAAATTTAAATTTATTTTCTCTGCCAAATAAATCATGATCCGCCTCTGAGTTTCACTCAATATTTCGCCAAACATTTCGTCAAGCATTGCTTGAAACTCGCTGCTAACAAACGTAGTATACTTTCTAAAAAATTTTTCCGTACTACTAGCAAAGTAGTGGTGAATTTTCTCGACTAATGTCTCTAGTTCCAAAGGATTCCCACGATATGTATGAATTAATTTTTGACACTCATCTTTATCGGTTAGTCCATTAGCAGATAAAAGCTGCATTGCTGCTTCTGAATCTAAACCTTCAATTCTAAGATACTCAATTGGACGTTTAGCCTTCATTAAAATACCAAACTCTTCAGAGAAAATTCGATTGGTTAAAAGCAGACAGCTTTGGTGTTGCTCCTCCAATAATCGACGAAAGAGTACTTTATACTCTAGCCTCTGCTCCAATTTATTTCTATGGAACAATGCATCAGTCTCATCCAATACCAGCAAACAATTACGTGATTGCAATTGCTTCACCAACACCGAAATCATTGCTTGCGTACATTCAGGTAAATTTGAGGATGGCTCTAGGGGATCAATTAGCTCAATCAAATCAGCTACTAAGTCTTGGACTCGTGGTGCATGAGTAACTGATTTCCAAATTAAACAATCAAATCTAGGTTGAGATTCTGTACTAAGTTCTGCTAATAGTTTTGCCGCTAATGCACTTTTTCCAATTCCTGCCACTCCTACTAATGATACACAGCGTTGCTTTACTATTAATTCTTTTAAATGAGCCAGTTCCTGTATACGTCCATAAAAAGTAGATATATTAGGCGGTTGACCCTTAATTTCCTGCATAAAACCAGTGTCAAGAGGAACTTGCCCTGGATTTGAAGCAGACTGAGCAGGATACTTTTTAGCTACTTGCTCCAAAAAATATCGAAGCTTCCTTTTTCCCACTCGTTGTCCATCTCCAATTATTTTGGAGAGCAAATCCCATAACTGAGGAGCTAAACGTCGTTGCAAATAATTAACGCTGTAAGGTGAGTTTTCTGCTATCTCTACAAACTCACGACTATTCCAAGCTCCTTTCATGACAATGATCTCAGCTTCAGATAGATGTCTACCCAGTTGGGCAAACACTAAATCATTCACTGCTACCAAAGCTTCTTCAAAAGTCATTGTTTCTGAAAACCTTTGCTCTGGAGGTTCTTCTTCTGTTGTGATGATGGATGAAAAAGAAGGGACTGAAACTTTTAGTTCCCGTAAGTCACCAAAATCCATGATTATACTTGTCCTGTTGAGATAGTGAAGTCCCGTAAGGGAAGTTCCATAGATTCAAGTTAATTTAGATAGTATCTTGGATTACACTCAATATTACTAGGTTTTTTCATTTTTCATTGTCTAACTTGAAATAAGTATCAATACAAATTTCTAATGATGTTACTTATAGCTGAATGAAGGCAAAATGACAATTCGTTTGTTGAAGTAACATTATTTTCATAAGTAAAGCCGATATATAAGTAGTTTATTATACTAAAATTTTGTGGACTATTACTTAAGCCACTTATTTTTTTTACTTGCTAGCAGTAATTAAATAACAAGGACTAGATTAGTGATAAATATGTAGAATAAGGCTTGGTATAAGTTCGCAGCCTTATTAATTTACTTAGATACCTACGATTTAGTTATTGAATTGTCCACAATTTCATACAAAGCTATGGTTAAACAATTGATACTCATCTAGTAATAATTAAGCAATATTTATATATAAGTTTTCTTAATATGTCGTCTTACTGTATTAATCCCCTTTGTGACCATCGTCAAAATCCTGATGACATAGAACACTGCCTCTCTTGTGGCACTTCGCTGCTAATTAACGACCGCATTCGTCTAGTCAAACCACTGAGGCCACTTACCGATGATCCATTTAATTATTTTGAAGTTTTTGAAGTAGATGATGCTGGTACTCGTTGGAACCCTGTGCGTAAGCAACGAGTCATCAAAGTTCTGAAATGGAAATCGCCTAAATTAGTTAAATTAATTGAGCAGGAATCTCTTACTCTGCAACTAATTCAGCATCCAAACATTCCTGAAAGTACTTTAGATGATTTTTTTACTTTTGTTCCTAAAAATAGTCCTTTAACGCTGCGTTGCTTAGTTATGGATAAATTTGAGGGACAAAACTTGGAGCAATGGATAGAATTTAATGGGAAAATTTCACAATCTCTAGCGTTAGGATGGCTTAAGCAGTTAGTTGAAATTCTTGATACAGTACACCGCTCTAATTTTTTTCATCGAGATATCAAACCTTCTAATATAGTTCTCCAACCAAGTGGTCAACTGGCATTAGTTGATTTTGGTACTGCACGGCGAGTGACTGACACCTACTTGGCGAAAGTTAGTGGAAGCGGGGGAACTAGTGCAGGTAGGGAAGGAATATATGAAATTACATCCGTCATCACGCCTTGTTACACTCCAACAGAGCAAATCAATGGTCGGGCAGTACCTCAATCGGATTTCTTTTCCTTGGGTTGTACTTTTGTAAATCTAGTTACTGCAACTCCTCTAAGTAACCTCCCAACAGAGGAAAAAACAGGAAATCTGATTTGGAGAAAAGATGCACCGCAGATTGACAAACCTTTTGCTGATTTCATTGATGAATTAATGGCTTTCCTTCCAGGGCAGCGGCCGCAAACGACTGAAGTAATTTTGCAGCGGTTAGAAAAACTGCCTAAGCAAATTAAAAATTATAGATTAGCTAATTCTAAAGTTTTTAAATATAGCAAATATACATTGATGGTTTTGGGATTTGTTGGGGGTGTCTTTCTATCTATACGTCTAGCAGCTAACTATCTAGTAACTCAAGGACAAAAGTTAGAAGCAGCAAATAATTCTCAGGGAGCACAAGAGTCTTTTGACTCAGCTATAAAAATTAATCCTGAAGTGAAAAATTCTATTTCCAAGTTTTATTTTGATAAAGCATCTCGTAGTACTCAAAACCTGCGTTCAGCGAAAAAATATTATGAATTATCGATAAAATATAATAATCAAGATGTAGAAACTTATAATAATTTAGCATTTGTTTGCCAGTTATTAAATGAGTTTGAATGTGTAACAACTAATTATGAGAAAGCTTTGAAGTTGAACCCGGATAGTTGGTCAGGACATTATGGGCTAGGAACCTTTTATGATGACCAAGGAAAAAAAGATTTAGCAGAGCAGCAGTATCAGTTGGCGATAAAAATTAATAGTCAAGCAATTCCAGTTATTAATAATCTATCAAGATTGAAAAATCTAAAAGGTGACTATAATGCGGCGATTGCTCTAGCACTACAAGGGTTACAAAAAACTAAAGAACCAAAATTACAAGCTGCATTGTATAAAAACTTAGGTTGGGCGCTTTTTGAGCAGAACAAGTTGGGTCAAGCAAAGGAATATTTAGAAAAAGCCGGAGAATTAAATCCTCAAAGGGCAGACACTTACTGTTTGCTGGCACAAGTTCAAGAAGCTTTGGGTGATAACGATAATTCCTGGCTTAATTGGGAAGCCTGCTTGATACTTGAGTCGAAAGTGCCAGAAGTCTTTCGTTGGCGGGGGGATGTATTACAAAGAATTAGGCTCAAGCCTGATTCTCGACAGTTCAGGACAAACCCATAACAGGCTTTAACGCTATCAACCAAATTTTATGCTTTATTTATTCTCTACTTAGATTAAACTACAAAAAAGTAACTAGCTTTTTAAGAAGTTGTAATGCTTGCCGTACCTAGCCTAACTAAAAAACTCTTTCCAGCCCGCCGACTTACAACCCTGGTATCAATACCAACACTAATACTTTTGTTGGCTAGCAGTGCATGGGGACAGCAACGAATATTACAAAATAATTTATGTGATGAACCAAGTGGTCGAGTTTATAGCACGGGCGATCGCTTCCTAAAAACAGGAAGATATTTGTGTTTGGGAGAGCGGATCAATCCTCAAAACGGAAGCGCGGTCAAAGTTCTCTGTTTCTTAAATCGAAAAATTCTGTATTTGAAGCAGAGCACTGTTTTTAATACACAAATATGTGCGCCACCACCTAACGAAGCTGTACAGTGTTCAGTATTAAATATAGTTCCTTGTCCACATGACTATAAGGGGCCAGATGATGAAAAAAATGCCCCGATTGTAACTAGTCCTTACGGCAGTTCAATTATAGATAATAGACCAGAAATTTCTTGGCGCTCAGTGCCAGGCGCTGATAGCTATACAGTAGTAGTAAAAGGCAACGGTGTTAACTGGGAAGCCGATGTAGTAAATGCTACTCATCTATCATATCCGAAAGAGCAAAAAGAATTACAGTATGGCAACACGTATACAATCACTGTAATTAGTAATTATAGCGGCCAACCCCTGAATTATAGTCCCTTAGTAGTCCATCTTTTACCTCTTGATGATGTTCAGCAGATAAGAGATGAAGTCAAGCAAATTAAAGACTTGGGATTGTCGCCTGATGAAGCCGCTTTCCGAGATTTGGATGCTATATATATGTCAAAGCTTCTTTTAGATGAATCAATTAAGACATTAATTGCACGAGTCGTGGCAGGTAGTCAAAATCCAACTTTATACAGAGTACTAGGCGATCGCTATTTAGGAGGGTTATTACCAAACGAAGCGGAGCAGACTTACACAATAGCAGCTCAATTAGCTTTGAGCAGTAGTAATACATCTGAATTATCAAAGGTACAATCAGGGTTGAAATTGGTGAAATGGTTGAAAAATCGTTAACTTGATCATGAAATTATAGCCAGCCGCCAATAAGTAAGAACGCTGCCCAGTGGGAAGGGTGTTGATATTGAGGGTTTGATATCAGTTGCAATTGTGCAAGACGTAGTGCCTCGACTTTAGTTAAACCATCTTTCAATCGTTGATAAAATTCTTTCATCAGTAAAGCGCTAGAATCAGCATCTACTTGCCAAAGAGTGGCTATCGTACTTCTGGCTCCGGCTTGTACTGCAACTCCGGCCATTCCAAGAGCTGATCTCTTATTACCTTTTGCAGTTTGGCAAGCACTCAAAACTAATAACTCAATTCCTTCTTGGCTAGACTGAGTTTTTTCTTTGAGTAAATCATTAAATTCGGAAACAGTAATTGGTTTATCCCAAGCAAAAATCATTGTTCGGTCAGGAACAGAACTAAATTGAGCGTGAGTAGTTAGGTGAATTATTGAAAAATCATCTGTACTCAATTCTTTATCTAGCATTGGGCTAACAAAATCTTCATTTAACAATACTTTTGAAGAAGTAATTCCTTTTTTTACATTTGCTATTTCTACTTCCACCCCTGGCAATACTTTGAGTCCTTTGGGAGCATTTGGAGCGTAAAAACTAGGGCTAATCTTGCTGAGTCCAGCAATGAAAGCTTTTAACTGCTTCTGTTTTAAAAGTTTAGGTGGTTGCATTCGAGAACCGAGAGTACCTGTAATACCGTAGCGCTCAATCAGATAATTTTTCCCATCATGAAATAAGCCCATCGGTAAACTTTGCAAAGATGCATCTAAAGTAAATACTAGTGTTCCTGATGTCGGTAAATATTTGATAGGTGCAATCAATAAATTATAAAGTGCTTGTGAATGGTCAAGAATCACATCTGCACCAACATAAGCAAGATTCTTGTATTGTAAAGTATCTACAAGATTATTAATATGCCCTCTAATTAGCTGAGATTCAATAGAGTGGTGATGAAGAGGCTGTTTAGGAGATTGAGAGATTACTTCTATACTATCAACTAAATCGATTATATGAATAACTGTTGGGCTAGTATCTAAGTTTTTAATTTCATTGAAAGCTAGCAGATTAAGCTTGCGGCATTGAAGATAATTTTCTAGTTCTGCTATTTGCAGCCTTTCATTAGTCTGAATTATTTCTGAAAAATTGGGGTTAGAATCTGTTAGGAGCAGTCTCATATATTCACGATACAAAGGCTCCACTTTTTCATGGAATGAGAACTGTAAATCTGTATTAGTTGACGAAAGATTGTTGCGAACTAAAGTGACATTTTCAATCGCTGCACTATATGCTTGTAGAGCTTCTTTATATTTTCCCTGCTCCTTGTACAAAATTCCTAATTTCTGCTGCCATTGATAGGCAAGATCCCATGCGTGAACTGATTGAGCCAATCCCAAAGCTTCTTCAAAATATGGTTGTGATTGCTCTAGTTTTAATTCACCTAAAGCGCCAAAACTCTCTGACTGCAATCTTTGACTATTAGTACTTCTAGCAGTTTGTAAAGCAGATTCAGCATATTCAATAGCTAGTGAATGGAACTGTTGGTCTGGAATTTTATTCAGACTTTTAGAAAAGTTCAGCTTGGCATAAACAGAATAGCTGGCTGGTAATTGAGAAAATGTTGAATGATTTTTTAAAAGCAAATCTACAGCAGGCTGTATCTGTTGAGTAATTCTAGTACGAAGGGAGGCTAATTTTTTATTACCTAATTTTGACTCTACTGCTAACCATTGCTCAAAGTCTAACATTAAGCTCAGGTGATGTAATTGAGCTTGCAATTGTACTTCCTTCTGAATCGTACCATTCAATCCGAACCGTGAACTAGCTGTAATTTTGCTATCAGGAGAAAGGAATAGTCCTTTGGTGTCGATTTTGATATTACCGCCTTGCCCTTCAAAAGCATTCGCTGTGATGGTGCTATTTTTTATTGCAACTAGAATATCTGTGTTGATAGTGATGTTGCCGCCGTCGCCATTACCCCCAGCAGTCGCAGTAATGATACTGTCACGTAATTGTAAGTCACCAGAGTGTAAGAAAATGTCGCCTCCTTGGCCCTTGGTGCCGCCTTCTGTGCCAGCTGTGATAGTACCTCTGTCTAGATTGATACTGTCTGCGTTGATTCGGAGGGTTCCTGCATTTCCTTGTCCTGGCTGAAAGTTGAGATTTTTTGGAATTTTTTCACCACCAATATTTACTCTCCCACCATCAGTGACAGTTAATCGTTCTGCTTCGATTGTCAGATCTCCGGCCTTTCCAGTTCCTCCAGTTCGAGCTGATATTCTGCTAGGAGAATTACCAGTTAATGACTTTCCGGTTACTTGCACTTCTTCGTCAGCAGTGATAGATACGTTGCCTCCCGAACCCTGCCCAAATGTGCCTGATGATATCACTCCTCCTGAGCGTAGACTTAACCGCGCAGTTTCAATCTTGATGTTACCGCCAGATCCGGTAGATCCTCGTTGGGCTAAACTTGTTATGGAACTGCCTGCCTTGGCTGTTGGTTTTCGCAGCACTTCTACTGAATCATGAGCTAAGACCTCCATGGAACCAGCATTTCCGAAGCCATACGTACCAGCAGCGATCCCTGCTCCATCCCGGACATTTAACCGCGCAGTTTCAATATTGATGTTGCCACCAGCCCCGGTAGCTCTTGGGTAAACGAGGCTCGATATCCCAGTGTTGAAAAACGAATCAACTTCTGTTAATCCCACCAAGTTCACTGAATCTGAAGCATTAATTTTCAATGTTCCTCCCGTTCCTGCTCCTAATGTGCTGGACTCAATCTGAGAACCACCGTCTAGCATTAGCTTCCTGGCTTGTATTTGAATATTGCCACCACCATTCCCACTGGCATCAACTGCTGCTGCTCCAGACAACTGGATCTCTCCAAAGGCTGAGATGCCTGAATATCCCAATGTCCAGCCTTTATCTGTAGGAATCAGATTGACCAAACCCGCTCCAGCCACGCTGCCTAATTCAATCTGTCCCCCTGTTGTTTTAAGCGTTCCACGTGAGAGTACTATATCACCACCTACCAAAGCTAAGGTTTGATTTGGCTGCACGCGCAGACCAGAACTAGTATCTATTAAATCTGAAGTTTTTCTTATACCTTGGCCGTCTCCAAAGACGCGAATATTTCCAGGATCTGTCCCAAATCCTAATCCCACAGGCACGCTCACTGTCAACAACGGTTCTGCACAACCTTATTTATCTTCGTTGCAGGCAAAATTGCTGGCGACTGTGGAACGGGAGTACAAAATCGAGTGGAGGCAACAGAAATGATGGTGCAGCGAGGAAACAATAATTTAATGCAACAAAGTTCACTAAACTCGTTTAGTTTCAAATATTTCTCGCCACAATTCAAATTCCGGACAATTGCACCAAAGGGTAACGAACCCATCAAAAAGTTTAGTTTCTGAATTTTTAACTCCCCTTGGGAGAACTTGGATCAAGATAGGAATATCCAAATCATATTTCCAATTTTCTATTTCTTTCTGAAGTTGGGCAATAGTGTCTTGATGGAATCCTCGGTCGTTGTTGGAACGCTGGCAGCTGTTGAGAGAGAGTACAACCTTGTGTGGAGACAGCCAAAGTAAACTTGATCGTTAATGCAATAATTCAAAAATTACCTCATTGCATGAAAGCGGTAAGCGTACCACTCCGTGGAAGCAAGCTACGCGGAGCGTCTCCAAGAGTTGCCATGCCGGAATGGCCTATCGCTTCAAGAAGAAATCTGAGTAGGGAATGAGGAGTGTCCTTTTATAGCCGCCAT
>NZ_DASQZC010000650.1:0-1634 GCF_035638895.1 Nostoc sp.
AACTCGAGTCGGAAGATTTTAAGTCGGCCAATCTAAGCAGATCATTTTAACTTGCCGAAAGCGCTGTGTTCACGCACGCTGCTCGCATCTATTGCGGAGCAAAATTATGCTATTTTTCAAGGCGCATAAGGAAGTGGTTGACTATGTTGATCTTGTAAATTGCCAGCTGCTTGAGAGTGGTGCCAGGGGAATGAGTAGGATTCAGCGGGATTGGCTTTCCTACTGTATTACAGGGGTCATTGTCACTGGATCGATTTGCTGGGCGAAGATTGATCGAGCTTCATTTTCAAGTCGAAGTGCCCGTGCCTTATCCTTCATTTTCTGCTGTGCAAAAATCCCCTGGGACATGCTTTTTAGAGTGAGCATGCTGGCTCTTATCAGACTTTATAATATCCAGAGTGGAACATTGGTCATTGATGACACTGAACGAAAGCGCTCCAAGCAGACCAAGACTATCCATGGTGTTCACAAGATGAAAGACAAAAAGACCAATGGCTATATCATGGGCCAGGAGCTGGTTATAGCGGTGCTAGTCAATAAAACTATTTCCATGCCTGTTGGATTTTCATTTTATATCCCGGATCCTACGCTGCAAGCGTGGCAGGATCAAGATCGGTGCTTGAGAGAGCAGGGAGTGGATAAATCCAATCGTCCAGTAAAACCCAAGAGGGACAAGAATTTTCCAACCAAACAGAAGCTTGGACTCATCCTCATTCGAAGATTCCGATTCTGGACCAAGTCAAAAATCAAAATAGACAGTATCCTCGCCGATGCTGCCTATATGTCTAAATACTGGCTCAATACCTGTAGAAAAGTATTTCCACAAGCTCAGGTTATTTCACAGATCAAAAGCAACCAAATCGTCCAATCAGGGAACAGGCCGGAAGTCTCTGCGAAAGATTTCTTCGCCAACGCTCGCAGCAAAACGTTGATGGTTCCTATCAGAGGTGGTAAGCCCAAAAATGTCACCATGGCTTCGGCCCGGCTATTCGTTCGATCTCTTGGGCGACGGATGCTTATTGTAGCCCTCAAGTATGAGGGGGAAGATCAATATCGATATCTCGCGGCAACCGATCTCACCTGGCGTTCGATGGACATCGTCAAACAATATTCTTTGCGATGGCTGATTGAAGTTTTCAACCAAGATTGGAAAGCGTATTGTGGATGGGGTAGGCATGCCTGCCAACAAGGCGTTGATGGCGCTCGCAGAGGCGTGTGCTTGAGCGTGTTGGTAGACCACTGCCTCCTATCTCATCCCGAACAACTTCGTCTTGGGCACGCGGCCCAACCGCTTTGGACGGTTGGTTCTCTTCACCGCAAGCTACAAATACAAAGCCTTTTCGCAAGCATCGAGACCATCCTGGACTCAGACAATCCCAAGAAAAAACTGCAGACATTGGCTGAAAATCTCGATGAATTGATTGAACTTCGTCCATCAGGAAAGCACATGGCGGGTCGCGAAATAGGTCCACCTGAACCGAGCCCGGCCTTGCAAAGAAAATATAAAAATACGGGATAGTGTGACGAAGCTTGGTATTGATGGGTTTCAAAACTGCCTAGAGAATTAGATTCTATGGGTCGGGCCGCCTATCGATTGATGGTTCACATATTCAGGGATTTCTTCCGACTCGAGT
>NZ_DASQZC010000651.1:0-1721 GCF_035638895.1 Nostoc sp.
GCTCAAAACCAAGCCCAAGCCACAGTAAGCAATCTTAATCAAACAAGCGGCGCAAGCGTAGCAGAACTAATGCAACTGATCGGCAACCTGCGCCAAACTGCCGCCCAATTTCCACCAGATAAACGTGGCGATATCACCGACAATATTGATGATGTAGAAGTAGAAATTAAAAAGCCAGAACAAGAACGCAATTTACGCAAACTCACAAACCGTCTAGTAGCTTTACTAACTGCTGGTACTGTAGTCGCTGCCCCGATCGCAGGTATGACAGACTTTACAAACAATGTTATGGAAATAGGGAACAAATTAAATATCGAACTAAGGCTTCCCTCTGGTAAATAGACTTTTCAAATTCCAGGGGCGATCGCATAGCTTGAAATGATACCCGCCTTTGATTTGATGAAAATTGAACTAAGCTCTTGCGCCTTTAATTTGCACTAATATTTTTTCAATATGATTGTGGGGTGGGCATCTTGCCCGCCCTGATAATGCAAGTTGTAAACGTAACAGCTTAGCGATCGCTATTCATCAATCAATATTTAAACCTAACCTACAGCAAACTCAGTATCAGAGCGTACCCTAGCAGGTTGAAAACCTAAAACTATATCTTCATGTGGTACACCCAATTTTAATAACTCATAGGCAATTCCATGTTCCGTACCATCATATTGAATCCAAATCTTGCCATTTTTAATATCTAAATGTAGCAAACATCCATAATCCCTGATATCGTTCTGCTTCCAACCCACATACACCAATTGATAGCGATCGCGCTCCGTATCAAAAATAGGTTGAGCCTCAACATCTTTATCCTTTGGTGATTTCATCGAGCGATCGGCTTTTGCTTGGATTAATTGTTGAATATATTGCCTGTAGACAGCTACTTTATCCATTGCTCAATCGTCTCCTTTTCTAAGTCATAAACTAAAAGTTTAATTTGACTGCGTTCTACCACTCTATTAATAAAAGCTAAGTTAAAAAAGGTTTGATAAACAAAACGAGGTACTGCTAAATATAAAATTCTCTCTGGATCTTCATCTTCTAAAGCATAGCGGTAATCTAAAAACTGTCCATGCGCCAAATGAAAATCAGAAATCCTTGAGGGACTAATAAAACTTTTCACCTCAACCGCAATTTTATCATTTCCCCTTTGAGCAGCGATCATCTGTTCCGCCCCAATGTCTATATACATTTCAACTCCACCTATACGCAATTCGTATGGATCGTGAGTTATTTGCCATCCGTCTTTTTCAAGAGCGCGTTTAACTTGCTCGTGATACAAATCTTTTGCCATATTATGGTTTGCGTTGAAAAACTTGAGCGATCGCTAATAAATTACGGCACTAGAACATTTTAGCTAAAATTTGACTGACTCAAAACCTTCAGCGCGATTGCCATGCACGAAAAACCTATGCTGTATAGCATTCGCTATCGTCCCTACAAGATTGCGATGTCTACGACGGGCTACGCCTACGCGGCATAAAGCATATAGAAAATAACAAAGTTGAAGAATACCCATATCAACGTGTGAATAATTTTAATCACCGTCAATTTGATTTCACTTTTCATAAAAGCAACGCAAGTACTTCAACACGATATTTGGGTACTTCAACACGATATTTGAGTACTTCAACACGATATTTGAGTACTTCAACACGATGTTTGAGTACTTCAACACGATATTTGGGTACTTCAACACGATATTTGGGTACTTCAACACG
>NZ_DASQZC010000652.1:0-1644 GCF_035638895.1 Nostoc sp.
TGTATACGAAATACTTCAGATACCGAAGATTTATGCTGGATTGTGATTCAGTCACGAGTAGGTTCTTACCCAGACCATACCATTGAAGATGGTTTGGGTGTTCAGAAGCGAGTTAGTTGGGTTGGCAAGCAGCAGATTTAATGTGAAGCGATCGCGGCATAACAATTTCCTATTGCAATGGATTAAGCATCTGCTAGAAGGTACGGTCATCTTGAACCACTACTGCCGCTTTGCCATTCACCCTAACAACTTAGCTCATGCGTATTGTGCCTGTCCGGTTGCAGACGGGACAGATTTTCTTTCCCACCTCCCCACTTTCCCAGCATCTGAGGCAGGTATGCTCAATGCCTTCAATTACACTAGGCTAGCCGACTTATCTTTGTCTAAGTAATAGTAGTAATAGTTCAAAAGTATCTATCTTTAAGGATCTCAAGCTTGCATGATTACTATTAGATACACAATCAATCATTTAGCGCGGTAATCTAACTATTTCTTCATCACCTAAAGCAAGATCACCTTGAATCATTCTCTTTTCTTTCTTGGCTTCTTCTATTTCTTTGGCTAGATGAATTGAGATTAAAGTTACTACACTTAAGAAATGATCTCTAGGAAATGCTGGTTGACCCGTATGATCAATCGGATCTGTGAATAACTTAAAGTTTTTACATTTAGCAACTATGCTGGGGTTAGTAAAATCTATAGCTTGTAACTCATGGGCACAATCATTTCTAATATTTCTAATAATGTTGAGATCGTCAAATAATAGTGAACCAATAAGCCCAAGACAGTAAGCCATGCTTATCTTTGAGCTAAAACTGCCTAGTGGCTGATTAAAATCAAATAATTTTTCTACTTTTTCCTTATCATCAACCAGGAAGTTCAGAAGAAGTTGTTCAAGTTGAATTTCTAGAAATACTGCACCAACAATGACACAAGCTCTATCATTACTCTTATAAAGCTCTGCTACCCAATACTGTGGATCTTGTAATTGATCTCGTTTCTTTTGAGCGTTTTTCTTGGACATAGTTAAAGGCTAAAACTTTTAAGGTAAAACTGGGCAGAATAAAAACACTACTTTATAGAAAAGAAATGGAAACAAACACAGTGAGCTTATTACAAAAGTGTCAAGAAAATTTTCCGTATATCACATGGGTAGGAGAGAAAGACGGTGAATATTGTCAAGGACTCATAGAGTCTACTATATTCAGTCTTGAGGTAACTAGCACAAACGAACATTCTAGTATAAAGCTAATAATCTATATAGAAGAAAGTGCAATTGATTTACTTGGAAAGTATTCGAGCCAAGGCGAGCCAATAGAAGCTTTATTTAACAAGTTCCGTAGTGATTGGCAATATCTTAACTCATCATTAAGCAAAGCAACGAAAGTTTGACATTCACTTAACTATTAACTGTTAAAATCTGATTCCCAGTTGCCCGTTAAAGCCACGAATAGAATTGTAACCAGCACCAACAAAAACGTTATCAGTAGCACCTACCTGAACGCCACCTGAAACTGCAACACCTTTATCTTCTGAATAAAGTCCAACTCCTACATAGGGTGAAATTACAGGCAAGCTAATAAATTTTAAAACATCTACTCCCGTAGCACCATCAGGGCCAGTTCCTAGCTCAACCCCAAAATT
>NZ_DASQZC010000653.1:0-1628 GCF_035638895.1 Nostoc sp.
TTCTACAACCCTAATGGTAATTCATCTGGTGGTTTATTTGCGACTCTAAGTGGTGCGCCAACTCTGACGGCATCAGATTTTGTCTTGCAAGCATAATTCGGACAAAACATAAAGTTCCTTGCAAGGAACTTCAAACGTCAATTTCATACAGCTTATTTAGTGCAGCTTTGCAACCTCATCTCGCTTGCGGGATGGGGTTTTTTAATTTGCGGATTTAGTACCTACTACAAGCTTCAATTTACGTCTTCTTTGTGACACTTGTGTATGTAGATGCGATCGCTAATAAAGCCTTTGCATAAGTCCTAAACTGGACTTATAACCGTGTATTTACTGAGGTAACTACCATGATTTACACAATAAGCTTTATGGTGCATTCTTGCCTTGCTAACAAAGAATATTACTTTTACTAGCAAAAGCAGGTGTGAGAAAGCGAAGACACTATTAATAAAAGTCATCATGAGCGTATCATTTACAAATGCCACTAACTTCCTAGCTGGGACAAATCCCAATTCCGTTACGGTGGAAGATATTGACGGTGACGGTAAAAAGGATTTGGTGGTAGCTAACTCCGGTTCCAACAATGTCTCGGTGTTGCAAAACGATGGTAATGGCGGCTTTGGCTCTGCCACCGACTACCCAGCTGGGACATTTAGCAATTTTGTTGTTGTAAAAGACTTCAACGGTGATAGCCAACTAGATTTTGTAGTCACGAACTATGATTCCAGCACTGTCTTGCTGCTACTGAACAATGGCAATGGCGGCTTTGGCACTTCCACCAGTTTCTTAGTTGGGGCACAACCCATTTCTATTGCTGTAGGAGACTTTAACGGTGACAACAAACTCGACTTGGTGGTAGCTAACTATGGTTCTACCGATGTCTCGCTCCTGGTGAACAATGGCAGTGGTGGCTTTAATGCTGCTACCAGTTTCACAGTTGGAACAAAACCCCGTTCGGTTGCCGTGGGAGACTTCAACAGTGACGGCAGCCTAGATATTGTAGCAGCAAACTATAATTCCGCTAATGTCTCGCTTTTGCTAAACAATGGCAGTGGTAGCTTTAACGCTGCCACCAACTTCACAGCTGGGTCAGGTCCCTCTGCCGTTGCTGTGGCAGACATTGACGGTGACACCAAACTCGACTTGGTAGTGGCTAACTATAGTTCCAACGATGTCTCAGTACTGCTGAACAATGGCAGTGGCGGCTTTAATACTGCTACCAGTTTCGCAGTCGGCACAAATCCTCGTTCCGTTGCTGTGGCAGACATTGACGGTGACGGTAAAAAGGATTTGGTGGTAGCTAACTCCGGTTCTGGCAATGTTTCAGTGCTAGTGAACGATGGCAATGCCGGCTTTAACACTGCCACTGATTTCACAGTCGGTTCAATTCCTGAGTCCGTTGCTGTGGAAGACTTTGACGGTGACACTAAACTCGATTTAGTAGTAGCTAATGCCAGTTCAAGCAATGTCTCTGTGCTGCTAAATACTTCCAATTATAAACCCACAGATTTGATATTTACCGCTAGCAGCAATGACGATGACGATGATGACGATAGTGGTAGTGGTGATGGAGATGATGATGATCAAACAATCATCGGTAACTTCACCACCATTGACCCAGACCTAGATGA
>NZ_DASQZC010000654.1:0-1500 GCF_035638895.1 Nostoc sp.
GGCAAAAAGCAATTATTGATCCTCACACTGCAAGTATCTTCTCTCAAAATCCTACTTTCGCCTCAAAAAGGCTAAAACTTATATACAGCAGGGCTTTTCAGACCATCTTGCTGCTTTTTACTTGTATCTCGGCTCAATACCCTGTTGGGATGAATGATACATTGCCCTGGCAGCATTTTTAAGTTCATTTAAAGATTGCCTTTCAGTTGACATAACTCACGATCGTGGGACTTTTTACAATGCCTCAGAAAGTGTACAACTTGAGACATTCTTTAATTGTGTCTCTTTTCATGTCTCAAAATACCATTCTCTTAAGGTCTAAGAGATAATAAGACATAAATACACCAAAGGGCGTTTTATGGCGATTGTTGGGTACGCAAGAGTAAGCTCCTCTGGGCAGAGCCTAGATATTCAGTTGGACAAACTTAAGCATTGTCACAAAATTTACAAGGAAATCCAAAGCGGTACGAACCAGCATCGCTCCCAGCTTTCCGCTTGTCTTGAATATCTCCGGGACGGCGATACTTTGATCGTGTCGCGGTTGGACAGATTAGCCCGTTCCACCCTCCACCTTTGTACGATCGCTGATACGCTTCAACGCAAAAATGTCGCCTTGCAGGTGATTGACCAAAACATTGACACCTCATCTGCGACTGGTCGGCTACTTTTTAATATGCTGGCGGCGATCGCGGAATTTGAGACTGAAATCCGTTTTGAGCGGCAGATGGATGGCATTAATAAAGCAAAGGAATTGGGTGTTAAATTTGGGCGCAGTAAAAGCTTGTCCGAAGCGCAGGTCGTTGAACTGCGGCTTAAACGGGAGGAGGGTGTACTCATCAAAACCTTGATGAAAGAATTTGATCTTTCCAAGGCAAGCATCTATCGCTACCTTGATGATTCTGCGTATTCCCCTTCAGAAAACTCATAATCCCTGACCACCCAAATCACAAACACCGCTTATGGAATTGCTCTCAATTGAGTTGTGATTCTTGGCGGAACTAGATTTAAGGTAAGCTGAAAAAAGTGAAACTAAAAACGGTTTAAGTCCGAACATCCAGACATCAGTGCTAGCAGGACAACAAATAGAGTAGATGTCAAACGTAAATATTTCAGCATTGTAGTTTGGATATTGCAAAGATATGCTTAATACGAACTTCAAAACTACTTACAACTTACTAAAATTACCAAAGACAATTGAAAATTAAGTGATTTCGATTCAAAGCGGGTGTTTTAATACTAAATTTAGATATAAATTAGCTATAAACTAAGCTTTGATTAAGAAAAGGTTATAAATTTTAGGTTGTTATTTGCCTTGCACAGCACTCCTATAAGCAGCAGATTACAATTTGTAAAGACATTACAGAAAACCGGGTTAAGCTTAAAAGCCGTATTCGCTAAGGATTTTTCCGATAACTAAGGTCATTGACTTAAACTTATTATCGAGTCACTACTCAACGAGAAAATAAGGGTTTCAGCTTCTAAAAATGTTTGTCTTACTCA
>NZ_DASQZC010000655.1:0-1838 GCF_035638895.1 Nostoc sp.
CAGCTATTCAGCCAGTAAATAAAATGCTTGACTACAAAGAGTTTCACAGTGGTTGGAGAATTTATTTTTCGGGCTAATTGCCGGAGGGGGAAGTAGTGGGGATAAAAAGCCCTTCCGGGCTACTTGATACTTTTAATTAAAGTATATTTGTTACCCATATTTGTTTGAAAAAGCCCGTTTTTGAGTTATAGGAGCGGGCTTTTTCTATGCCCCGAAATTAGGTGTTTTATATTGGGTAACAAGAGCAATTCTTTCCAAAAACTCAATAAAAATGAGCGGTACAATGAGGATATTGACGGCTCAGTTATAGCCTATGAACTTCGTAAAATTATTCGAAGTCATTATCCTGATTTTCGAGAAAAGCTTACCAGCGTAGCAGACCATCGAAAACGCAAAGACTACCGCAGCGATGAACTTCTTACTGCGGCAATGAGCATGTTTATTTTCAAAGCGCAAAGCCGTAATGCGCTAAATAATGACCGGCGGCATAGCGGCAAATTCACCGCTAACTTTCAAAAACTATTCAAAGCAACATTGCCCCACTTAGATGCGGTGCAGGATTTTTTTGAAGAACTTCCGCCGCACGAACTCGAAAAGGTAAAGGTTGATTTAATAAGTCGCCTGATAGAAAAGAAGCTGTTTTACAGTTACAAAATGTTTGAGCATTACATGGTTGTCGTAGATGCGACAGGCGTAATAAGCTGCAACTGGGACAGGTTTGGATGTGGGCTGAAAAAAGAAAGCAAAAACGGCAACACGACTTACCTCTATCCTGTGCTGGAAGCAAAGTTGGTTACCGAAAGTGGCTTTTGCATTTCTCTGGCAAGCGAGTGGATAGTTAATGATAATGGCAAACCCTATAACAAACAGGATTGTGAGCTGAGTGCCTTTAAACGACTGGCATATAAATTAAAGAAGTCTTTTCCCCGCCTGCCTGTTTGTATACTTGCAGATGCCCTTTATGCCAATGCTCCGGTCATAAGCATCTGTGAAAACAACAATTGGAAATACATTATTACACTTCAGGACGGAAGCCTTCCTTGCCTACAGGACCAGCTCAAAGATGACCCATCCACCTGGCGCAACAGTTTTGTCCATCGCCCTCAAAGCACTGTAAAAAGCACTTCGATTATACAGCAATTTTACTGGGTGGAGGACTTGCTTCACAAGAAACACACTGTTCATTACCTGCAGTGCAAAGAAACCATCAGCAAGGAAAAAACAAATAAAACACTCACACAAAACTTTGTTCGCATTACCAATCTGCCTGTCAGCAAATCAACTGTATTAAAACTAAGTAAGGCAGGCAGGCTCCGCTGGAAGATAGAAAACGAAGGGTTTAACGAGGAGAAGAACAATGGCTATGCGATGGAGCATCTATACAGCCGAAAATCCTTTACTGCATTACAAAACTATTATCAGTCTATGCTCATCGGGCATCTATTAAATCAACTGCTTGAGCAAAGCTGCAAAATCCAGGAACTCCTGAAACGCTTTAATAAACTCACTATAAAATTTCTGTGGCAACAATTACTCGGCACAATGAAATACCATGTGCTCTGTAGCGAAACACTGGCGAATATAGATAGTAGAAAACATCAGATAAGATTATTTGCAGGATAAACAGCGAAACAAGAGGCCAATAGCTTCGGGCGATAACCCTGCGCCAGGTAAAACAGGAATCTTCTAACCACTGCAAATCCGTCAACCTAAAGGAGAATATGTAACGGAACAGGAAAGCAAAAGCCACCACAACAGGACGGCTAAAGGCGAAGCTTTGCCCTGTATCTTTAAAGAACTATCCGGCTGAAGAAAATTGGTTACTCGCGGAATAGCTG